>NZ_JBPAOH010000100.1:0-28972 GCF_050875635.1 Tolypothrix sp. VBCCA 56010 | reverse complement strand
CCCTTGTCCCCCCCCTCTCCCCCTCTCCCTCTCTCCCCCTCCCCCTCGCTCCCCCTCCCCCTCTCCCCCCATCCCCCCGTCCGTGGTGTGGCTTTAGACATGAACCAATCGCGTTTGGCGATTCGTCAACTACCAGATCGTCCAGGGATGGCAGCGAAATTGTTTGGACTATTAGCGCAACACAACATTAGTGTGGATATGATTATCCAATCTCAGCGCTGCCGGGTAGTTGATGGTGTTCCCAGACGAGATATCGCCTTCACCGTTGCGAGGATGGATGGAGAAGCGGCAAAGAAAATGCTGCAACAAGCAGCGTCAGAATTTGGCTGGGGTGAAATTGTTTTGGATAATGCGATCGCCAAAGTGAGTATTGTTGGTGCAGGTATGGTGGGACAACCAGGAGTTGCTGCGAAAATGTTTGAGGCGATCGCTCAACATAAAATTAACATTCAAATGATCGCCACTTCAGAAATTAAAATTAGCTGTGTCGTGGATAAAGAACAAGGTGTTAAAGCTTTGCAAGTCATTCACGCTGCTTTTGGGCTTGCAGGAAGCGAAAAATTTGTAGTGCCAGCGTAATTTTAGCAATCAAATAAATTATCACCAACCGTCGTAGAGACGTTCCGGACGGAATGTCTCTACAACCGTGTGGAATTTCAACCTTGCTTGCTGTTCAGCACCGCTGCGATCGCATGGTTTCAATCCCTAATAGGGAGTTAGTGAAATTTCAACATCGTCTCAAGCCGGAGGTTGCAGCGGCAATAATTGTTTCAATCCCTAATAGGGAGTTAGTGAAATTTCAACGGTTTAGGGACAAACATGTAGAGTTTGTCAAACAGTTTCAATCCCTAATAGGGAGTTAGTGAAATTTCAACGTTTTGCCTTTTCTTCCCCAGTAATTTGGACGTTTGTTTCAATCCCTAATAGGGAGTTAGTGAAATTTCAACAACTACAAAGGGGACACCGTCTGGAGAGTTCAACAGTTTCAATCCCTAATAGGGAGTTAGTGAAATTTCAACCAAGCGCAAAATATCAATGCCATGCAAGGATATTCGTTTCAATCCCTAATAGGGAGTTAGTGAAATTTCAACGATGTCGTATCGAATGCCAAGTCACCCAGAACTTGTTTCAATCCCTAATAGGGAGTTAGTGAAATTTCAACGTGTTGCTTCTTCGGCTGTTACCTGCCAATATCCGTTTCAATCCCTAATAGGGAGTTAGTGAAATTTCAACATTTATAAAATACCTGGACTCAAGCCAGATATTGTTTCAATCCCTAATAGGGAGTTAGTGAAATTTCAACAAAATCTGGGTTTGGGGGGTAACAAATTATTTCCAAAGTTTCAATCCCTAATAGGGAGTTAGTGAAATTTCAACGGCGAGAATATCTTGGGAGGCACAAGGCGAGAATGTTTCAATCCCTAATAGGGAGTTAGTGAAATTTCAACGAAAGTGTTTATGTTGGCAATATTTTTTTAGACGTTTCAATCCCTAATAGGGAGTTAGTGAAATTTCAACTCGGATCTGCCAGTTGTAGATCAATTCAATCAATTTGTTTCAATCCCTAATAGGGAGTTAGTGAAATTTCAACCTCCCATGCAGATTCCCACTGGGGAAAACTTCTTTGTTTCAATCCCTAATAGGGAGTTAGTGAAATTTCAACATTGAGTCGATGAATTCAGAAAAAGATACTCTCAAGTTTCAATCCCTAATAGGGAGTTAGTGAAATTTCAACAGGATGAGGGCATCATTGCTAATTATGATGTGATTGTTTCAATCCCTAATAGGGAGTTAGTGAAATTTCAACTTTGAGGAAGCCGCTATTGATGCTTTATCAGAAGATGTTTCAATCCCTAATAGGGAGTTAGTGAAATTTCAACTTTCGTCCCCTGCACTAAAACTGGACAAAATTGGTTTCAATCCCTAATAGGGAGTTAGTGAAATTTCAACATCGCATTCATTATTGTTCCTATCTTCTGGATTTTCGTCTGTTTCAATCCCTAATAGGGAGTTAGTGAAATTTCAACTTAGTTTTTGCTGTTTGGAAAGGTGTGGGTAGGATGTTTCAATCCCTAATAGGGAGTTAGTGAAATTTCAACTTCCCAGATACGAGCTTTCCACGGTTGGGGGTCTCGTTTCAATCCCTAATAGGGAGTTAGTGAAATTTCAACCTATTGAGCAGCGATCGTCTTCTCAAGTCTTCAGTTTCAATCCCTAATAGGGAGTTAGTGAAATTTCAACAAATGCAATGGTGCTTCGTACTGACGACCCCAAGTTTCAATCCCTAATAGGGAGTTAGTGAAATTTCAACTCACAATTGGCATCGACAAGCTGGTGTCATCACTTGTTTCAATCCCTAATAGGGAGTTAGTGAAATTTCAACAGCGGGAGCCAGAAAACTAGTCTATATTTGGTTTTCAAGGTTCTTGAGCGCGGATGGGCTAATCGTAACACGAAAAATAGCATTTTGCTTGAGCTTAAACGGCTAAAACCCTTTCTAGACAAGGAGCGCGGACGTTTTTAAGAGTTGAACTGCCATAAACCCTTGTGTGAGTAAGAATTCAAGCATTTTTGTGAAACTCGTTTTTTGTACACCTACCCATCCGCGCCATCAGCAAAGAAAATGCTGTCATCCCGAACTGCTTCACCACCGATACGTTCAATTTTACCAAAACAGCAAGCGCACATAAAGTAAAAACGAATGCTATCGGTATCAGGCTTTATCAACTTATTCAAGCGCGATCGCAGTTTAGCATATTGAGTATCTGTAAGCTGACACTCAAACACACTATACTGCACCCACTGTCCGTAAGACTTGAGGATGCTATGGATTTTGGTGCGGCGCTTATCTTCTGAGATATCGTAAGAGACAACAACATTCATTGGCAGATTCTACGAATAGTGCTTACTTGAGAATTAATGGTGGATATTTCTCGGTTTCTCCCATTAAATACTTTGCCAGCAATCTCGCTTGCAGTTCAAACGCTTCCTGGTAGCTGCATTTACGTCCCAACACAGGATGTTTAAATTCAGATTGTTTCTTTTGTGTATACAAACGCAGAAATGTCTTTCGTCCGGATGGAGTCAAAGACACAGCACCGCTTAACGGTTCAGTTACAAAGTCAGCAGGTGTAAAAAAGCGCTTATTTAATGCGGAAAGTACTACCGCGTCCGTTACCAAAGGGCGGAACTCTTCCATGACATCCAATGCAAGCGAAGGTCTACCGTAGCGTTCGCAGTGCAGATATCCTAAATATGGATCAAAACCAACAATGTTAATTGCCCCTTGTACATCGTGACGTAGTAAAGAATACCCAAAGCTCAGTAAGGAATTGACAGGATCTTTCGGGGGACGGCGATCGCGCACAGAAAACTCAAATTCTGGATTGCGAATCAGTTGGTTAAAACAGCCAAAATAAGCTGCACTACCCGCACCTTCTAAACCACGCAAAGAATTGATATTTTGAGTAGTGTCAATCGGTGCAATTGTTTGCTCGATGCGTTGAATATTTTTAGATAAATCTAGGTTCGTATCCCGCTGACGACGAATAAGAATATTGCGATAATTTTTCAGTTTACCGCGTACAAAACTTTGAACTAGATGAATAGCTTGAGATGATTCACCTGCTGCTTGCCATTGCGCTTTACGCACAAAAAGGTTTTTGGTCACTTCTGGTTCTAACCTGCCTAAATAACGTCCATATTCTGTCAAAAAAGTCAAGGGAATGTGGCGCTGAAGTAACTCATAAATTGTAGCTGGAGAAATAGTAGCGCGTCCTAAAACTACAACTCCGTCTACTTTGATTAGAGGCACATCCAAAATTAACTTTTTATCAAATTTCACAGTTAAGCGTTCATCGATTTTCCCGATAAAACAATCTTCTTGAGTGATATAAACTGTACCCATGATAATTTTCCAATAAATAATCAACAATTGAGTTGTAAATGCGATGAACTATGAAACATCAAATTTAAAATCAATAAGCTTCTTGATAGCGTCCTACTTTTTCAGAAGCTTGTGGTAAACATTGCGAATACAAGCTGCACCCATCACAACGTTTTGTTTTCACAGCTTTTGGCATAATTCCTGTAACTAGCAATATTTCCACTGCATCAATTGTGGCAATAGTAGTTTGGCGCAATTTTTCGCTAATTTCTACTAATTGGCGTTGGTGAGAGTGCGCGTAATAAATATAGCCAGTAGTGATAGATTTACCCATCATTTCTTCCAAGCACAGTGCTTGAGCGCAAACTTGTAACTCGTCGTTATCCCACTCACCTTTGCGTCCCCGCTTATATTCAACTGGATATAATTCACCATTTTCTGATTCAATTAAATCTGCTTTTCCAATAAGTTTGTACTTATTAGACTTCAACCAAATTGCCCTAAGTTGCCAAGTTTCTTCTCGATATCCATCACCTACAGTATGGACGCGATCGTGCAAACTAGTGCCTTCAACTGTGTACTGATTATCAACAAATTCACCTGCACAAAACATCCGCCAACAACGGTGGGGGCAATATGCATGTTGATTTAATGCAGCGATAGGAATGTAATCGATCTCATTCATAAATTTTTTTGTATTAATGTTTATTTCCGGAAAAACGACGTACCATCCCCATACCCATCGTTGTTTTTCGCCCAATTCCTGCATATAAAGCAAAGTCTGCCAAAGCATTAATTTGCTTAATTGCTATTGGCTCAACGTCTCCAAGAATGCGATAGCTAATTTCGCCAATGCAACCTATGAATTTGCTGTCATAGTTGCTCACAACTTCAGTCTGAATCTTAAAAAAGCTGGGATAAATTGATTCGACAGGGATATTACTAAATTCAATCCCGCTATATTTATTCCAACGTGAAAGCAAACTGTTAAAAACACATTCTTTGCTAGGGAGAACAGTATCGTATCCTCCTTGGCGAAAAGCTACGGGTGTAGCAAAGGTAAAATTAAGGATGCGCGAGCTTTCACTTGCTTGTTCATACAATTGCGTGTAAGTACATGCATTTGCCCAAGGTTGTGTAGATTGAGGTGTTCCGAGAATGCTAGTAATATGCAAATCGGCAGAACCTAGATGCCAAGGGTGTTTGGGGTTGAGGTTTAACCACAGATGAGTCAGCTTACTAAACAAAGTGTCATCAAGTAGAGAAATGCGCCACCAACAAAGAGTTCCCGAAGAGATAGGTTGTTGATACTGCCATTGTAAAACTTGAGATTCTCCCCTCTTTTTTAGGGAAGAAACATCACTAATTTGTAACGGCGAGAGAGTAAAAGCCTTTTCTGCGGTAGAATTGTGGAGCATATCACCCAAACTTTTATCTACAGAACTGACAAGATTGAGAAACAGAGCGTGATAATGTCTTCCTGTTAAATAATTGGGGTAAATATTTGACTTGGGAACAATGTTTAAAACTAAACTATGAGGCATATTTTTTATTTTGATATTAGATTGAGTCACCCTTAACTATATAGAGTAAAGTTAGATATCTATTGAAATTAAGCATCGCTCAAACTATACTGTTTGCAAACCAAACTGAAGTCATAAAATAAGGATGCCTCTAAAGTCACTTTTATTTAAACAATAAAAGCTTCATCATCTGGAAGACGTAGTTGTTGAAATTTCATTGCCATAGTTAAAATTCCCGCTAATCCTGGTAATAATTCGTAATTTTTCTGAGCATCGTTACATACAACTGTGATAGGATAAGAAAAGATTCCTTGTTTGCGTAGTTGGTAAAGTGCTGCTACATTGGTTATTGGGCAAATAATCACTCCAGGCAAGAGATTTTTTTCTAATACTTTAAGTAATGGTGTTGGTGATATTGCACCACCTTTGCTTCGTTGAATGCGACAGTTTTTGAATGCAGTCAACTTGTTAAGCTGGGTATTTACAAAGTCTTGCAGGTTATCGTGATAGCTGAGACGAAAATTCAAATCGTAAGTTTTTAATGCACGATTTTTCAATTCTATATACTCGCCATTTTCCGCAAATTCATAGTAACGTAAAAGATGAATTGGGTCTAAAAATGTCTCTTCTGATTCATCCAGCATAAAACCTTGAGGATCGAGAATTTTTATATTTGCAAATAAACCATCGCGAAACTGAAAGATTGGTGCATAACTAGCTTTGAAAATCTCTGCAAATTCTTTTAATTCGGTAGCTGCTTCACGGTCTTTTTGAAATTGTTCTTCATAATCATCCAAACTAGAACGTTTAGCTTTGATATCTTCCCAATCTTCCGGAAAGTTTGTTTTGATAAAGTTTGCGACAAATGCTTGTCCACCAGAAATATATTTCCATTTTTTCTGGATATCTTCAATTGATGCCGCAGCAATATTTTCTGCACCCTGTAAAACTTTTATCCGCTTGCGACAATCTTCCCAAGTGCGGTTTCCTCCGAATATATCTTGTAATGTTTGAAAAAGTTGGAGGATTAATACTTCTTCTGGCAATTCCTTGAATCTGTCTTCTAATTCTAATAAGGGACGAGCAATTTCTAAAAATGCTTCAGAACGCCAATAAGCGTGTAAAAATGGTTTATCGAGACAAGGAATGTTATCAATAACTTGTTTAAGTGCTTCTCTCCCTCCATTTACATTAAGCGAAGATAAACCCTCTTTCCAAGCATCATCAGGTAAATATGCGATCGCCTCTGATGGTACATTAGTTTGTGACTTACCCAAAACACGTCCGACTCTACCTATTCTCTGCCAAAATGCAGCGCGATCGCGTGCAGAAAATATCAACCAATCTAAGTTTTGTCTTGTTGGTTGGGGGTTTCTTTCAAAGTTGAATCCGACATCAACTGTGCTGGTAGCTAAAATTATCTGACGTTGTGCAGCTATTTGACGTTCAGCTTGTGGTGTCGAACCTGTAATTCTGCCAAATTCACCACCAAGTCCTTTATTATAAAGGATATCAGCCAAGCGATTAATGTTGTCTTTAGAGTCGAGAATTACTGCACCATTTTTGTCTGGATATTCTTGAAAGTATTTAACAACTTCAATTGATAAATTAGATATAAAATCATCTTTTTTATCTGGCTTTGGTCGTAATTCTAAGTTCACAGATGTTTGTGACGGCAAAAGATTTGTATTATCACTTTCGCCATCTATTTTTATAATTCTCACACCTTTATGTTGCAGAGTTTCCAAAGCTAGTTCGCAAGCTTTTTCTGGAGTCGCAGTTAAAAGTACAACTCGTCTCCCGTTTTGGAAAAATCCAAATATATGAGAAAACGCAAGATAAAATAGTAAGCTTACAAGCTGTTTGGCATCATATAGATGAAATTCATCAAAAATGACTGTGGAAAACTTGGTGTAAAAATTTGTAGCGATATTTGCTCTATCTAACTTATTGTAAGCGAAAAAAGTAGCATAGTAGAAAATATCCGGGTTTGTGATTAATAAAATTGGTCGATTAGCACCTACTTCAGGGAAAATAGTCGCTGGATTACGAAGAACATTATATAGTTTTTCTCCCGAACGTTTCCCAACTTTATCATTAGACCATTCTTTAACTTCTGATGCAGAAGCCGATTTAACCACATGAGGTAAACCCGCATCTTTTATAAACTTCTCTGCTGCTTCTCTTTGTTGTTCTACTAGTGCATTTGTGGGAGCTATATAAACAGCACTTTTATGAGGTTGATGTTTTAAAACAGTTAATCCAGCTTTTGTTTTACCTGTTCCAGTAGGTGCTAAATCAAGGATAATATCAGCATTACGAGACTTTTCAAATACATCAACTTGATGTTGAAGTGCATCACCCATAAATGATAATTCTGTAGGTAAAGATGCACAAGCTGAAATACTCCGGGGTTCAAAAGTAATAAACAAATTTTCATTACTCATTGTTTGTTCCTCCACAAAAATGTAAACCTGCTGGAATAGTATTTTCTCCAATTTGCCAAGCAGCACCACGAAAATGAAGATTTTTAAGTAAAGGTGCAGGAGGCATAGAAATTAAATCAAAAGCAAAAGGCTGTATAGTTGACGGTAGATCTGCAATATTCAAATAATATTTGCATTGATATTCACCTTCTGGTAACAGAGTAATATCAAATTCATCCAACAATTTAACTTTGATTTTACTCATGAATTTACCTACGCGAATATAATCAGGTAATTGATTATCACCAAATACCAAAGTTTGAAATTTATTCCCACGTTCAATCATTCGTAACTTTCCGGTTTGGGGAAAATTACTTGGTCTAAATGTATTCGGTTTTTTGCCTTGTCGCTGTATCATTAAATCTTCACGAGCAGTCGCAACACGATTATTAGTCATTGCATACCAATAAGCATCAGACAAAGCATTAAATCTTTCAAATCTATAAGTTACTTTGCCATTGACTGGTGAAGCTGGTAAGATATAACAAGTATTTGATAAAGATTGGAAATCTTCTTTATATGTTGGTCTTCCTGTTGCTTGACCATTTAAACGATAAGGAGAATTTACCCAACCAAAAGCATAAGCAAGAGCATAATTTCCAATTGCACCTTCAGTGTAATAAGTGTCAGATAACTCTCTAGATGCAAAAAAAACTGGTTCAGCGCACCATAATTCTATCAAGCGTGCTTTCGAGAAATTGATTGTAGACATAGGTAAAATTGGAAGTATACAAGACCCTATTTTGTCATTTTGAGCGAAACGGAGTGTAGCGTCTCCGCTCTTGAGAAGAGAACAATCTCATATTCTCGTTATAAATCGAGATACTTCATTCCGCTTCGCTCACAGCATCACAACAAAGGTATTATTAAGCTTCAGCTTCAACTGCTGTTTTTTTACCTTTACCTTTACCCTTTTTGGACTCAGCAGAAACCTGACGAAACGGTTCATAAGATTGATTTAAACGCTTTAAAAAATTATCGCGTTCATCTTCTGACCAACTATTATCCACATCTGCAATTAAAGCACTTAACTCATCTTGGGATAAATGCAACGAAACACCCCTCTTATTCTTCCAATTATAAAGAACTTCCTTTGTTTTTCCGATTAACACATCACTATTAAAAGGATGTTCTAAAGGTTTTGGTAAAGCATCATAAACCGCTTGTACTAATTCCAAAGAACTAGGAAGTTCTGTAATACTGCCAAAAACCCCTAATATTTGATTTTCCATCCGTCCAACACGACTAGAAACAGCACCATAGCGAGTTGTTAACAAGATATTGCCAATGATGTATCGCAATTCATCAGCAGTGACATCTTTGAGGGTAACAACATCAAGAAAATGAACTTCTGGTTTGATATATTCGCTAGTATTCAATGCTGTTGATGCGTTACCATTTTGATCGCGCATTGTTCCATTTTCAAAGATAGCGTTAATCGTTCTATCTCCTAAAACATCACTCGCAGCTAAAAGACTAAAAGCATCTTCAGTCCATATTCTACTTTTTTGTGCCCCACCCCCACCAGCAGCGAAACCATATAGGAAACAATCAATACACATTTCGCAAGGTGAATTCGTATTTAACGAACAAAGCGAACTATCTTTACTAATGTGTAAAAGTTGATGCGCTCTTAAATGTTCTCTTCCATAACGTCTTTCTGGTGCAACTTGTTTGCGTTTAGTCATTACTAAACGTTGAATTACTTTTGTCTCTGTCACTCCTGCTTGCACAAATTCACTGCATATTGGTTCCCCAGAACCTTCTGTACGAAAGATAGTTTCAGATAAAGTTTTTCTGAGAACAACTAAACTGATAAAACGACCTTTGGGAAAATTTTCGTAAGTGTTAGCTAAAAATTGATTGAGTTTATTGATAGACATGATGATTTCCTGATTACACAGATTCACTAGTATTGACTGGATTATTTTCAGCTTGATTTTTCAGCTGCTGGTTTGCTTCCTGAAAAAAGAACAAATAAGCAGCTTCAAGCGTGTCTTTATCATTCAAAAGCTTTTCCGGACGAGCGTTATAAACTTCTTCATACAGCTTTCGTAAAATGTCATAATATTGTTTTACTTGTACGCGCTTAGTCTCACCTACACCATGTTCTCGAATTCTGTCTAAACGAGTATGATATTGTTGGGCTAAAGCTGCAAACATCAACTCTAAATCCATGTAAGATTTTTGAGCGCGAACAGCAGAAGTAAAAGCCGTAAAAGGTTCAGTTAGCGAGGTGCGTTTAAAAGAACTTCCGCGTAATTTTGCTTCAGCAGCAATTTGAGCAGCTTCTTTAAGATATATCGTTAACAATTTATTTTCATCGGGCATAAGACTCTCCAGTAAAATATTTAATGGTTCACGAATGCGATTCCAATTAGATTCTAAATTTGGTTCATCTTGTTCGCGCAAAATCCAGCGTAACAGCACATAATAAAGTTCAATTGGTCTTGCCATTGTCCGCGCTAAATCGTACAAACAATCATCCGCTTTCTGAATACTCGCTACTGCGATCGCTAATTTTCCTATACATTGCAATTGCTGTAATATTTTCTCTGCTTCTTGACGGTTATATTGTCCGGAATTAAGCAATGGTTGAAGTGTTGCGGGAATTCCTTCAACTCTTCCGTACACACTATCAGTCAGTTCTACTTCTAAATTTCCACTCAGAGTAAAAGGAAATCCAAAATCGGTTGATAAGGAAATCTCTAAAGCTAATCGCAAAGATTTTAGTAAAGCAATACTTGCATTTCCATCTCCCCAAACTAAAGGAATAATTACACTATTATGAACAAAATCGGAACGTTTAGGAAATGCCAAACCTACAACTTTATTCGGTTTAAATTGCAAAATACTTTCTCGATAAAGCTGCAACTCGTCAATAGTAACAGTACCACCTTCAGCATTTGTGGCTGCAAGTTCTTCTATCCGTTCTCGCCAAATTCTTAATAACGCTGGAGAAGAATTTTTAGGTAATGCAAAACATAAATACAAAGGGTCTTGTTTTTTGACTGCGGGAAAATGTGCTCCAACTGCCATTAATTGATACGCTAAAGCTGCAATTGTGTCAGCTTGTCTTTTTGGTTCTGCACTAATTCCACCTGGTAAACGATTAGAAAATGCTTGCACTTTTGTTCCCGGTGGCATATTATCAGAAATTAGCTCGTCGGTTTCTCCAAAAGTCGAACCCAGCGAACAACGTTGTTTAGGATTTGCTTCAATATAAGCGTCTAAATCCTCAACTCTAATTAAGCAATTGCTATTTGGTAAATTCAAAACTCTGGCAACAGTTGCTATCATTTCTGGTGAAGCTGTCGATGCTTTTGTACTTTGGGAGTTTTCCTTTCGCATTTGAAAAGAATCGCGCAAAGCATCTTGAATACCTTCCATCCCTTTCACCGCAGCTTTAGCAGCAAATAGTGGTCTACCATATTGCCCATTAAATGCTTCTAGTGCAGCACGTTTTAATTCAGAAATTCCTGTATAACTGGCTATCTTATCCCAAACGTCTTTAGGATTTAATCCTGCTTCTCGGTAACTTAGATATGCTGCTTTTAATCCTTCAGAAATAGCAAATTCTTCTGCATCCCTAACTGGTTGTAAACCTAATTCAACTGCTTTCTCTAATGCATCCTTACCCGCAGCTTCTCCCCACTTAGTTACATCTTTGGCAATTTTATCGGCTTTAAACCCTATTTTCTTTTTCTCCAACAGTGCATTTACATTGACCAAGACTTCCTCAATATTTTCTTTAATCGCTTGCGGATAAATTTTAATACCGTCCTTAGTTGCTCTCACCAACTTTTCAATATTATTACCGAAAACCTGGTCAATTTTACTTTGCCAAATCGCAGCTATTTCTGTTGTCAAATCATCTTTGGGTAAAATCTCACCCTCAAACAATTCTCCATCTGGAAAAATAGCTAAAGGCTTTAATCCATGCTTTTGTAAAACCTCTTCACATGCACCCAACAAAAGCGCAGTAATATAACCCCTATCCTCAGCAATCCGAACACGCAATAAATTACAAGGTCTATCAAAAGCAACCGTTAATTCATTTTGAACCTTGCGAAATCTTTCAGACTCAGAAATACCCAAATCAAACAAATCTGCCGCTGTTATCATAGCAGCCCAAAGTTCAATTCCTTCCTCTTCCGGTAAAAATCTCGCTCCATCGCTGACGTTATGACCGGAGTGACGCTCAATTAACCTTCTCGCTAACTCCAAATCCTCATCTGTGCAAATAAAACTTGATACACCCGCTAATTCCAACTGTTCCCGCAGAAAAACCTTATCCCTAGCTAAAGTTTTAACCTTACGTTCCGATTTATCCAATTTATTCAAGTCGTGAACCGCAGTCGCAGCAAGTAGAACACGTCGCTTGTCATCAGGAACTTTGCCAATTGCGCTGACTGTAAGGATAAATTGACAAGCAGAATCTAAATGTTCCGCAAGAGTTGTCCCCTTTCTGACACCATCCTGTTGATGGGTTCCGTGAAGCTCGTATAAATTAGGACGAATTTCGCTGAAATAACGCTCCTCCAAACTTTTCGGAGGACGATTTAAAAGCCGAGTACGCTGAGACATAAGTAAAAACTCTGATGCACAATTAAGTTTATTAATCAAAACAATGCTTTGGGATTGTTGATTACACGGATATTTGATACACAGCTAGGCGTAGTCTGTGAATCAAGGTTTCCCAAAACAAATATTTGCGTCATTTGATTTTCAATTTGGTGGATTACAACATTCTTAGTTCAGCCAAATTTATGAGTCATCTTCATATAAAATTCGCGCCTATAATTTTTGCTTCCTCCAATCGAATAACCAAAGTGTCTATCGCTTCTCGCAAATCATCAAAATTATGGTGAGATGGTAAACGAATTATGACAATCCCTGCATAATCGGAAGGATTATATTTCAAACGATTTCCCCTCGGTCGTTAGTAATTAAACACCTACCCTCAGAAGTGCAAATCTCAATTAATTCCTCATCCAGGGTTGAAGTTAAATTTTGCTCCCTCACCGTTACTACATCATGTCCTGCCAAACGTAACCATGTAACAACCCGCAGACTGGCAAGATGTTCATCCAGCTTTATCTTCACTTTTTTGTAGCTTCCTTATTAGTTCCTATGGGAATCTCAACAAAATAGCCTTTGCTCATCTCAGCACCATAAGCTATGCAGGCTAAAATATCTTCTTTTTCGATACCAGGGTACTCTTCCAAAAGTTCCTCAATACTCACTCCCCCAGCTAAATAATCCAAAATCATCGAAACCCAAATCCGATGTCCTTTAATGCAAGGTTTACCAAAACAAATATTTGGGTCGATTGAAATTCGAGAAAGTAGATTATTCGTAGTCATTACAATTCCTCTGGATTTTGCCTATTTATTTAATGTTCTAACAAATCTATCTTTTCAGCCTGGTGTCGAACTAGAAACACTGTACTTCAAAGTATCCTTAAGTAGTGTCCGTAAACTCTTGTTAATCCCTATATTGCCATTCAAAATAGAAGTTGGCAAGATGTGTCCGCATAATAGTGTCCGTATACTAATTTTCTATTTATGAGTCGAAAAGGTCAGTCGATAACACTGTCGATATCAGAACGCGATAAAGCTGAATTGGAAGCTCTAGCGCTAGAGTTTGGGATGACTTGGGGGGAGCGTCCTAACATTTCGAGGTTGGTGGAAGCGATCGCACGCCGTCAGTTACTGTTAGGTAACAATAATGATTGGTCACAAACCCGCATTCGAGCGTTAGACAGAGCGATGCGTGCATTAATTGACATCGGACAAAACGAGCAAGCACAGGAAATTGCCAAGTTACTTTTGGAACGTAGCGAACTATCAACACCACTACGAACCGAAATCGAAGGTTTCCTAGAAAATCCGCCCCCAGCTTGGCGTTTGCAGGTTGACTCTTATATCCAGCGTCAGCAACCATTTCAGCTTTCCTATGAAGACGCAGCGCACCGTGTATGGAATTTTACTATCCGTCATGCAAAAGTTACACCCCACGAAAAGCGGCTATATCTAGATTGCTGGTGTGAGGAGACAGAAGGTAATTTAGATGTGGAAGAATTGCGACATAATTGGTGTTTGCGACTCGACCGGATTCAAGATGCTGCTGTAATGGGTATTTCTGGGGAATGGCATTCTGGGTTAGCCCAGATAGATGTAGAAATGCATTTATTTGGTGGTTTAGCTTTTGCCTACCAAACCAAACCAGAAGACAAAATCAACGAATGGATACCGGAAAAAGAGCGATCGCGTCGAGTCGTGAGAAGCGTTTCATTTACTTTTTGGTTTATTCGGGAAGTAATGCAATATACCCCTGATTGCGTGGTCGTGTCGCCGGATAGCGTGCGATCGCTTGTCAAAGAAAAACTGAAAACTTTATGCCAGCATTACAATCTGGAAGTTTCTTCTTAGTTGGTCACACAAATTGCAAATCATACATATTGTAGAGACGTTCCGGTGGAACGTCTCTACGACGTTTGCAATATTTTTATTACTATTAATTTAACGGGCATAATATGACACAAAAGCGATAAGATATTCCTAAATATCACACAAATTAAAAAACCGTGGCTGCTGAGGGCTAACCACGGTGGAAAAATGTATTTAATTATCTAATTTCCAATACCTACAATTAATTAATCGCGGCTATTGAGGGCAATTAGCAACCGCAAGATAAAGACAAACAAATTGATGTAGGTAAGGTACATAGACAAAGCCGCAGGCAGATATTGCTTATCGCTGTAGGTGCGCGGCAAGATGTAGAAATCAACTACAGATGCGCCAACAAATAAAAGCACACCCAGCCCGGAAATGGCAATTTCTAACCAATTTGGCGTGTAAACACCGAACAACGACAACCCGAATTGTGCTAGGCAAACAACCACTAAGGCAATAATGCCTAAATTGATAGTTTTAGTCAAAGCCATGCCGTCTGAGTCAGAGAGATTTGAACCGACTTGACGGGCGGCAATAAAAGTGATACCACAACCAAGGGCAGCTATACCGATTCCTTGAATGCCAACTCCTTGGGTTCTCAAGGCGAGATAAATTAAGCCACTAAGGGTATATCCCGACAAGAGGCTGTAGGTTGCCAAAAGGGGCAGGGCAACGCCTTTGTTGCCTTTTTCAGCAACGTTTTGGGCAACAAAGAACAGAATTAGTTCCAGGATGACCGCACCAATGACGGTGGGCAGGAAAAGTCCGGGGTTAGTACGGATGACTCCTAAACCACCGTAAGCTGCCAGCGCTGTTAAAACCAGTCCACCTCCAACGTAGGGAAGGGCGTTGGCAATTACATTTGGACCAACGAGGGCTTGATTTTTAGCCTCGCGGATAGCGTTACGAAAATTGCTGGTATTGCTCATATTTCACAACTAATTTTTTAGAAAAACAGTGCTGCTCACTTCTATTTTGAACCATATCAAGAGAGCTATGTGATTTCACAAATGGGGGAATTCCTCACTTGATTTATATCAAGTCAAACTAGCCGGAAACAGATAACGGCGCAAAGCATATACGTGTAAATACTTATGCCGAAAGTTAGACCCCTCACAAGTTCAGTATAACGACGATGGTTTATTCAGCGCCATCTATGGAAAATAATTACAGCTTTGATGAAAATTTACGCAACTCCAATTTTTCCGAAAAAGGAGTTACTAGAAAGGAATTTATATGGTAGCATGTCAGTCCTCTCTGCGGTCTGATGGTATCGAGTTATTGCACTTATACCACCAGAATCCTTCTATTAAACTTCGTAATCAACTTGTACAGTTACATACTGGCTTAGTGCGTAAGATGGCTCATAAATTCAGCCATCAATGTAATGAACCTTATGAAGATTTAGAACAAATCGGTTATTTCGGTTTAATTAGGGCAATTGAGCGATTCGATCCGAGTCAAGGATATGCTTTTAGTTCGTTTGCTGTGCCCTACATTCGTGGAGAAATGCTGCACTTTTTGCGCGATCGCAGTACTCTATTAAAGATACCCCGTCGCTGGCAAGAACTCTACAATGAAGGGCAAAAAGTCCGCAAGGAATTAGCAGTCTCTTTGGGTCGTCCTCCGAAAGATTCGGAAATTGCCAACATACTCAAAGTATCTGTTCAAGAATGGCAAGAAACTAAATTAGCGGCTCAAAATCGGCTGCCTTTAAGTTTAGATGCTACCGCAGTTCACTATGTTGATTGCCAAATAACTTTGGGTGAAGCGCTTCCCTGTCCGCGTTCTACGGCTTTTCAACAACTAGAAGAAGAACGCCAACAACTGCAAGGGGCAATAAATATGTTAGAAGAAAAGCCCCGCTTGGCTGTTGAATTAGTCTTTTTGAAGGAACTTTCTCGCAAAGATGCCGCGAAGAAAATTGGCACTAGTCCAATGACAGTAACGCGATATCTCCAAAAGGGAGTTCAGGATTTAATGTGTTTCTTACAACCCGCAGTGGCAACTGGATCTTGATGTTTTTATTAGCAAGTAGAGGAGATGGGGGAGATGAGGGAGATGAGGGAGATGGGGGAGATGAGGGAGATGAGGGAGATGAGGGAGATGAGGGAGATGAGGGAGATGAGGGAGATGGGGGAGATGAGTAGAAAAATTATTAAAGACCACAAGGATTTAGAAGTTTATAAAATGGCTTTTGATTCAGCCATGAAGATTTTTGAAATATCTAAACAGTTCCCAGTAGAGGAACGTTACTCACTAACCGATCAGATTCGTAGGTCTGACGCTCGAAGACTCGCTAACGCTTCGCTATCACGTTCAATTTGTGCTAATTTTGCTGAGGGATGGCGTAAAAGAAGATATCAAGCCGCTTTTGTTGCTAAATTGAGTGACTGTGAAGCAGAATCAGCGGAAACTCAAACTTGGATTGAGTTTGCTGTAAAGTGCAAATACATGGATGTTGAGATCGGTCGAGAACTCTATGGTACATACAACCAAGTTTTAAGCGGTTTAGTACACATAATTAACAACCCCTCACCTTGGCTAATTAAGCGTTAACCTCCCCCTCATCTCCCTCATCCCCCTCATCTCCCTCATCCCTCCACTTTACTTATCTAGATTTTAAATCTGCGATCGCTCCTTTTGTCATAGCAGCAATGGCTTTATCAGTCGCTTTCGGCAAATGATAATATTTACCTCCTGAAGTATGAGCTAATTCCTTGGCAAAGCCAGTGGAAACAAATTTACTTTCAGTATCAATCATCAATAACTGCATCCCTAAAGCACGCATTCTGGCGGCAATTTCTAGCAATTCCGCTTTGATATCCGGCTTTTCTCCAGGTTCAAGTTGCGGTTCCCCTAAAGAACGAGACAACGGAATATTCCCGCGTCCATCGGTTATCGCTACAATTACGACTTGCCCAATATCTCCACTCATTTGAGCATTCAACCCTACCCGCACAGCTTGGCTTAAACCATGCGCTAGCGGTGAACCACCACCACAAGGTAATCTTTCCAAACGGTTACGCGCTAAGGCAATAGAGCGGGTTGGAGGCAATAATACCTCAGCTTGTTCCCCCCGGAAGGGAATCAACGCCACTTGGTCGCGGTTTTGATAAGCTTCTGTTAAAAGTTGCATTACCGCACCTTTGGCAGACTGCATCCGGTTCAGTGCCATTGACCCAGAAGCATCGACTACAAATATTACCAAAGCCCCGGCTTTACGTACCAACCGCTTCGAGCGAATATCTGCCTGTTCGACAAATACCCGCTTTTGGGGATTTTGGATTTTGGATTTTGGATTTTGGATTTCTCCCCCAGACCACGCTTCCCCCACTTCCCGGCTCCTCAAACGTCGTGCTTTTTGATACGGTGCTGCGGCTCTCAGGGTGGCATCTACGGCGATGCGTCGCACTTTTCCTTTGGGCAGCATCGGCTTAATGTAGCGTCCCCGGTCTTCAGACAGAATTAAGCTGCGACTGCCAGATTTACCCATGCGCTGCGCCATCTGAGCAAAATAAAGCACGCTGGGATCGAGAATTACACCTTCGGGATCAAAGATGAATTCTTCGGGTATGCTGGGTGGTTCTTGTTGTTCTTCTTGTTCGTCTTCTTCCTTCTCTTCTTGTTCTGACTCGTCTTGATTTTCTGGTGGTGGGGGTGGAGGTGGTGGAGGTGGCGGTTGTTGTTCTGGTGGTGTCTGCAACACCGTTGCTCGTGGTACAATTACTAGCTCCACTGCACGGCGCAAATCTTCGGCATTTACTGTGGCGCGTCCATCCAAAGCCGCAGATGCTTTCGCCACGCGCATGGCGAATAATTCGGCGCGATGTCCTTGCACTGCGCCACGAATTGCTTCATCTACTAAGTAGGCGATTTGTTCGTGGGTGATGGTGACTTCTTTAAGCCATTCCCGTGCTAGGAGGATTTGAGTTTTTAGGTTATCGATGTCTTCGTTGTATTGCTGAAGAAATTCTTGGGGAGATTTAGAATAGGCGATCGCTTGTTCTACGGCTTCGACTCTTTGATCTAATCCGAGTACGCCGTCAGCCGAAAGTGCGATCGCTATTCTATCAAGCAAATGTTCTCGCAATGCTCCTTCTTCTGGATTGTAGGTAGCTATAAACAGCGGTTTGCTCGGATGCTGAAAACTAATACCTTCCCGCTCAATTCGGTTGCGTCCGTCAGATAATACTGTTAAAAGCTGGTTGCTGATTTGGTCATCTAATAAGTTAATTTCATCGACATACAGCACTCCTCGGTTTGCGGCAGCGAGTAAACCAGGCTGAAATACTGTTTCCCCTTGTTTTACCGACTGTTCCACATCCACAGAACCCAAAAGTCGGTCTTCAGTCACTCCTAGAGGAATTTGCACAAAGGGTGCAGGGATAACTTCAGTTTCTATTGTCTCTTCAGCTTCGGCTAGAAGCTTATCATCCCATTCTTCTGGGCGATTGGGATCGCAATTGCTCAAACCACCTTTAACTATTTCAATCGGTGGAATTAAAGCATGGATAGCACGAGCCATCACAGATTTTGCCGTACCGCGACGACCTGCGATCGCTACTCCTCCTAACTCCGGATCGACCGCAGCTAGCAGCAACGCTAGTTTAATTGCTTCTTGACCGACGACAGCAGTCAGCGGAAAGGCAGTAATTGTAGGCGCAGGCATGATTTGCACATTTTAGCTAGTCTCGGCTTTTAGCATATCAATTTCTGGCACATTTAGAATAAGTATTATCGCACGTTTGTTTTCAAAGCAAAATGTATGAGTATCGCTCAGGCTAAACGCTTCACATTGGATGAATACCACAAACTCGCCCAATTAGGCTTTTTCCATCCCCGCACGGAAGTGTCCTCCTCTGTGCGCCTCTACGGTTCGTTAGATAAAATACTTTTCACAAACAAAATAATATTTTTATACATATACAAATATTTAAAAATTAATAGTATTAACTGCTAATTCGTAGTATTTAAACTTAAATAGATTGCTAATGCATAAACTTTTATATTTTCTTGATGAAAAACTTATACGCCAAGCTTTAACTCATCGTTCTTATGTTAACGAAAACCCAGCAGAAGGCGAACATAACGAACGCTTAGAATTTCTCGGTGATGCTTTGCTCAATTTCTTAAGTGGCGAATATCTTTATCGCCGTCACCCAGAAAGGGGAGAAGACGAATTAACTCGTCGTCGTTCAGCTTTAGTAGATGAAAAGCAATTAGCAAAGTTTGCTATCGAAGTAGGTTTAGACTTCAGAATGCGGTTGGGAAAAGGTGCAATTCGAGATGGAGGCTTTCAAAATCAGAATTTGCTTAGTAGTACTTTTGAAGCAGTTATTGCTGCGTATTATTTAGATAATAATTCAGATATTGAAGCCGTTCGCGCTATTGTTGAACCGTTATTTGATTCTGTACCTGAAAATATTGTTGTATCTCGCTCAAATGTAGACTCAAAAAATCGTCTTCAGGAATGGGTACAACGCAATGTGACTCCAAATCCCCCTAAATATGAGGCAGTTCAAATAGGTGGTTTGTCTCACGCACCAGAGTATCTCGCCAAAGTTTTTGTGGGTGAAAAAGAGTTTGGACAAGGTAAAGGACGCAATAAAAAAGATGCAGAAAAAGCTGCTGCTGAAGATGCACTAGCTAAGTTGAAAAAACAAGGTTTGTTGTAAAGTTGAATTATGATTTGACTGACAAAGGCAAAATCACAGTAAAAGTAGAACCAACTCCTACTTGTGAATGTAGCTTAATTTCGCCTTGCAATAGTTTTACCAGTCGCGAAACTATTGCTAACCCCAAACCAGTGCTTTCAGGAAGATAAGATTTATCGCTCAAAGCCACGCGAAAATAAGATTCAAAAATCTGGGTTTGGTCTTCTTTAAGAATACCAATTCCGGTATCGGAGATTGCGATCGCCCATTTATCATTCTCCCACATTTGACAGGTTATCTTAATCTTGCCTGTCTCTGTGTAGCGAATCGCATTACTTACCAGATTTGTCACGATTTGCTGTAATCGTAACGAATCTGTAACAATTTCACTCGGAGCGCGATCGCAATCTAACTCCATTTGTAAATTTTTATTACGTGCCAAAGGCTCTAACATTTCATACACATCGTTAATTAATTTATCGACATTGATAGATGCTGGGTGCAATTTCATTTGTCCAGCTTCATAGCGCGACAATTCTAGTGCATCATTAATTAAGTGTAGTAATTTTCTCCCACTACGTAGCACGCGCTCAATGTGTTCTAAATTCTTAACGTTATCTTTTACTTCTGTGTTTTGTCGTTGTAAGCGCAAAAACAAATCCGAGTAGCCAATAATTGAAGTCAGAGGAGTTTTTAATTCATGCGCTAAATGTGACAAATTATCTTGATTTGCGCGAACTAAGCGACTCAGTTCTTGATTGTTGAGAGTTAAGTGATTTTGCAGTTGCTCTAGTTCTGATAATCGCTGCTCAGTGTAGCTTTGAAAACAGCGACCGATCGCTTCATCTAATACCATATCAATTAACCGCACTGTCCGCATTACTTCTGATGCTGATGCTTGCAGCAATTGTGGCTCTAAAATCGAAAATATAACTTGACGCAGTATCCTATATTCTCGTGCAATTTCCGCAGCACTAAAGCCTTGTTCTGCTCTGAGACTACCATGATGCAAACTCGCATCAACTATCGGCTGAATTTCACTATTTTGAGATTCCGAAAGTACAGTTGCTAACCCTGAGAGGACATGATCGATATGATTTTCTATCGCTTTTCGAGATAAGTCGTTAGCACTTTCAATCTTCTTGTCTTGGCGAACGGCTTCCACCCACTTTACTATAATCGTGTCTGTTTTTTCAAGCAAAAATTCACTCAAATCCATTATGGTAGCTTCGGCAAAGAATAAATGAATAAGCTGATAAATACCTATATATAATTATTTTAGCGATCGCCCTCTTGACTTTTTAGCATTTTTTGGATAATTCATCTGTCCCAAGACGTAAATTTATCATTTATCTTGTTTATTTTATATCGGAATTAGAGAAAATATTTAATTAAAAAATCTTAATATAACTATCTTTACCAACTAACCATGTTAAAATCTCAATTAAACTTGAGTAAGTCAGCTTAATCTAGCAAATTTTATTACCTAAACAGTTTAGGTATGAGATCCTAGAGCGGAGGAACCACATTTTGGGGCGTATTTTATAGAAAGTTAAGAGTCAGGAGTCAAAAGTCAGGAGTGAAGAGTGAAGAGTGAGGAGTTTTGAACTCATAACTCATAACTCATAACTTATAACTCATAACTCTCTTAAGAAGGGTATTTCTCAGCCCTAGCCCGTCAGCTAACTTCGTAGGCATTGAGAAGAGACTGAAGAGGCAAGCAACATTATTATTAATGTTATGACCTCATCAGTATCGAAGGCTGGTGCTGCTCAGATTTTTCGTACCTGCGCTTAAATCTGTTGAGGTGAAAATGATATTTCAATTGAATTTGGCTGCTATTGTAGCAGTTGCGGGACAGGCTGTTTGGAAACAGGCAAAACCTGTGATTATCAAAGATGTAGTTCTATTACCTATCCTTGGGTTCTTGGGGATTATCTTATTGTGGTGGGTTATCGCCCTTGCCAACCATGAATTAATGCCCACCCCCCCTGAGGCATTAGTAGCGAATATGGACTACATTTTAAATCCATTTTACCAACGCGGACCAGGCAACTTAGGAATTGGTTGGTTATTGCTAGCAAGTCTGCGTCGGGTAATACTTGGCTTTTTGTTAGGTGCTATAGTGGCAATTCCTCTGGGTTTTCTGATTGGCATGTCCAAATCGGCAATGTTAGCTTTTAATCCGATCATTCAGATTTTTAAACCCGTATCGCCTCTAGCGTGGTTGCCTATAGCCTTAGCCATATTCAACTTAGCAGATCCGTCAGCTATTTTTGTTATTTTCATTACTTCATTATGGCCCACAATTATTAACACTGCTTTAGGAGTTTCTAGCGTTTCTCCAGATTACTTAGACGTAGCGCGGGTGCTAGAAATGCCTCGTTGGAGACGGATTACAAAAATTATCTTGCCCGCAAGTTTGCCGTATATTTTTACAGGTTTGCGAATTAGTTTAGGGATTGCTTGGCTAGTAATTGTTGCTGTAGAAATGCTCACAGGTGGTATTGGGATTGGCTTTTTTGTCTGGGATGAATGGAGTCGTTTAAATTTGAGTTCAGTATTTTTAGCCGTGTTCGTAATTGGCATAACTGGGCTACTACTTGACTTCGCCGTGAGCAAAATTCAACAATTAGTAACTCGCCGCCCGACAACTTCAAGTTAGAAAATGGGTAATGGGTAATAGGTAATGGGTAATGGGTAATGGGTAATGGGGAATGGGGAATGGGGACGCTTGGACGCTTGGACTAGAAAAAGAATTATTACCAATGACGCCAGGTGCTTCAAGCCGGGAAACCCGTCCAACGCACTGGCTCCCCAATGCCCTATGCCCAATGCCCAATGCCCAATGCCCAATGCCCAATGCCCAATTACCAATGCCCTATGCCCAATGCCCAATGCCCAATTACCAATCATCGGTGAAAATGACGTATGGGTAACACCGACAATAACAACTGGAATCGACGAGACTTTATATTAGGAATGGGAGCAACGACAGCGGGACTGGCGCTGTCTTCGTGTGCAATTTCAGGCGATCGCTCTGCCAAAGGACTGACTGAAGAAGCTTTAGCTATAAAACCAGTAGTTAGATCCCAAGACTTAGAAAAACCGGATATCACCGTTGGTTATGTTCCGGTGAATGATTGTGCGCCATTTGCGATCGCCTGGAAAAAAGGCTTGTTCCGCAAGTATGGCTTGAACGTCAAACTTAACCGCGAAGCTAGTTGGGCAACCTCCCGCGACGGTCTAATTTTTGGTCGCCTTGATGCCTCACCCGTAGTATCCGGTGCCGTCACCAACGCCAGAATCGGTGCAGAAGGCGCACGCCACGCCCCTCTGTGTGCGGCAATGACCATTCACCGTCACGGCAACGCCATGACCATGAACAAAGCCATGTGGGATTTCGGCTTGCGTCCGTGGTACGAGTACAACGGCGATTTAGAAGCATTTGGCAAACAATTCCGGGCATACTTTGACAGCCAACCCCCAGAACGCAAAGTTTGGGCTGTGGTGCTGAGTTCCGCCATTTACGAATACTTTGTCCGCTACGTATCCGCTGCCGCAGGTGTCGATCCCCTGAAAGAGTTTCGCGTCATCATTGTTCCACCCCCCCAGATGGTAACAAACGTGCGAATTGGCGCAATGCAAGCTTACATGGTTGCGGAACCTTGGAATACACGGGCAATTAAAGGTAACGAAGGCGTCGGTTTTACCTTTGCACAAGGCAAAGAAGTCTGGCACGGACACCCAGATAGGCTATTAGGGGTGATGGAATCTTTCATCAAAAATTATCCCAAAACCTATCGTTCTTTGGTGAAAGCAATGATTGAAGCTTGTCAATATTGCAGCAAACCAGAAAACCGTCAAGAAGTTGCCGAACTGATTACTGATCGCTCGTTTACAGGTGCAAAACCAAAAAAGCCGGGTGCGCCGATCGCTAAATTTACAGGTCCGGCAATTCTCGGTAACTATAACTATGGCGGATTTGATGGCAAAGACCGCACCATCAAAGCTGCCGATACCACCATTTTTTATGATATTCCTGACAACATTCCCAAACAGCCTGGAGAACACTCGACATTCTTATGGCGATCCAGAAGTGTTTGGTTAATGACACAAGCAGCACGTTGGGGACAAATTAAAGAATTTCCCAAAAATGCTGATAAACTGGCTCAACAAGGCTGGAGGACTGATTTATACCGGGAAATTGCCGCTGAAATGGGTATCGATTCTCCCAAAGATGATTACAAAGTGGAATCACCAGAAGTATTCATCGACAAAAAAGGCTTTGACCCTAGCGATCCTGTGGGCTATCTCAATAGTTTTGAGATTAGGGCAAATGCACCTACCCGTTTTTATATGAGTTAAAAAATCACTCTTCATCAGTATTATTTCAGGAGTTTCTCAAGATGAAATCGACCTCTTTTTCTGAGGATAACTACAATATCGCCACACCCCGCAGTGAATTTCTGGAAATTGAAAATTTAGTGAAAGCTTATCCCACACCAGAAGGTAAAAAATTTGTCGTTTTAGATAATGTGAATCTCAGTATTGGTGAAGACGAATATATATCTGTAATTGGTCACTCTGGTTGCGGTAAATCTACTTTATTAAAAATTGTTGCTGGTTTAGAAAAAGCAACTTCCGGCTCAGTGCGGCTTGATGGTAAACAAATTAACAAGCCGGGAGCGGAAAGAATGATGGTGTTTCAAAACTACTCGTTACTACCTTGGTTAACGGTGCGAGAAAACGTCCGTTTGGCTGTGGATGAAGTGTTAAAAAATGCATCTCGTCCGGAGAAAATTAGCATTGTTAACGAGCATCTAGCAATGGTAAATTTAACAGCGGCGGCTGACAAATATCCTGATGAAATTTCTGGAGGTATGAAACAGCGTGTAGGTATTGCCAGAGCGATCGCCATTCGTCCGAAAATGTTGCTCATGGATGAACCTTTTGGAGCGTTAGATGCTTTAACTCGCGGAAAATTGCAGCGTCAGGTATTAGATATCTGGGAAAACCACAAACAAGCGGTAATGATGATTACTCATGATGTGGATGAAGCGATTTACATGAGCGATCGCATTGTCTTAATGACCAACGGTCCAGCGGCTAATATCGGGGAAATATTAGAAGTTCCTTTTGAACATCCACGCGATCGTGCAGCCATGCGAAACTCAAAAGAATATTTTGAACTTCGCAACCACGCACTAAACTTCTTAGATCGCTATTTTACTCAAGACGAGTAAAATACACTATCATTTATCCTAGTGGGTAGCCTAATTCAAATTCATCAAACCTAGATTTGAAGCGGAGGAACCATCTTGTGGGGCGTATCTCATATCAAGTGAAGAGTTATGAGTTAAGAGTGAGTAATTTTTACTATTTAACTCGTAATTCTTAGAGAGAGACACCTTCCAGTCTTAGCCCGTCAGCTAACTCCGTCGGCAATGGAAGGAACCCCCAAAACTTTGGCTTTTATAGCAGTTGTTATTGGGGTTTCCTTAAATATAAAGATGAATAACAAAGGATGAAGGATATAAAGATATACTTCTTAATTTATACTTCATCCTTTACACTTCAGCCTTTAGTTACCCTGCTTCTCGTTCATCGTTAATTTTAGTAGAGAGAAGTTAAACCTGTGAAAATCAAGCCAATGTTAGTTCGTCTTCAAAGCGCAATAGGTCGTGATGACTTAATTGAGCAAATGGTATTGCTATCACCAAAAACATCTTGTGCTGAAAAAGCTCAACCAGCAAAATCAGTTAACTTAATCGTTGGTTATAACAGTTCTCCCAACAGCCACACCGCACTAGATATGGCTTTTTGGATTGCCCATCAAACACGTTTAGCCACTAACGTACAAGTTATAGTTCAAGCTGTTTATGTAGTAGAAGAAAATCAAAAAAATCAGTATTTAGATGTCTTTCATTCCGAAATGCATGAACCTTCATTGGCATGTCCGGTTAACTATGCATCCAAGTCTACTACATCCGTTTTATCTCAACCTCAACTCACATCAAACGCACTTTCTTTAGAAACAAAATTAACAGACAACCTTACCCAAGCAGACCGAATTCTTTGGCAAGCACGCAGTTTGGCTGAAGAATGGCAGGGTTCCTTCAAAGCTCATTTGCGGTTTGGTTGCGTTGCTGAAGAACTTCAAAAAGTAGTTAAATTAGAAGCAGCTGATATCCTGTTTCTGGGTTGTCAGTCTATAAATCATCCGATTATCCAAACACTAGACTCTGATTTACCCTGCGTTGTTCTGGGTATTCCCAATTGTATAAACATTTAATTCAAATGTTCGATTAATAGTAGAGACGTTCCGACGGAACGTCTTTTTTAATAAATTAGGCATTTCCTGACTTCAAAAAGCCACCTATAACCTAATACGCTTGGTGTTATATCGATTCCGGCTGCACCAGAATGATATGATAACTCTGGGAATCTTAAGGGTGCAAAGTCAGAAGTTATGCCTAAACGCATAAATTTAGAGCCTCACCAAAGCGTGGAAGAGCTATTTCAGCTTTACCGATAAACATCTGACCGAATTGAACGAACACGCTATCAAATAATTTGGTTGTTGGCACAAGGAAGATTGACATTTATATGTTGCACAAGTAACAGGTTATTGCCGTAACTCAGTATATCGCTTAGTTCATGGAATTTCAGAACATTTAACTTTTGTATTGAAGAAACTTGAGCGCGAGGGATAAAAATGACAACCGATTATGATACCATAGCTCTTCTGTATAAAAAATCCAAAGAATTGCCGTTTAGACGGCATATTGAAGCATATACATTCTTTAATTTACTAGACGATTTGACCGGAAAATCGCTCCTCGATCTCGCTTGCGGTGAAGGATTCTACACCAGACAATTTAAACAAAAGGGCGCTGCACGAGTATTCGGGGTGGACAATTCTGAAAAAATGATCGAACTTGCAAGACAGGAAGAAGCCTCACAAGCGCAAGAAATTGAATATATCGTAGCTGATGTACTCGAACTTGGTAAAATTGGCAGCTTCGATCTCGTGGTTGCTGTTTATCTGCTAAATTACGCCCAAACCAAAGAACAACTGTTTAAAATGTGTCAGAGCATATACGCCAACCTGAAACCGGGGGGTCGTTTTGTCACTGTCAACAATAATAGCGAACAACCACCTGCTTCCTATCTCACAACTGAAAAATATGGATTTATCAAAAGTGTGGATGAGCCGCTCACAGAAGGCACAGCTATAAAACACACATTCAAAGTTGATGGGAAAAAATTCAGCTTCAATAACTATTATCTTAGCCAAGCCACCTATGAATGGGCATTCCAAAGTGTCGGCTTTAAAGAGGTTCGGTGGCAAAAACCGATAGTTTCTCCTGATGGAGTGAGGCAAGAAAGTCAAGAGTTTTGGCAAGATTTCCTTGACTATGTGCCTATAGTTGGCATTGAGTGCCTTAAATAGCTATTTTTGAAGCAATCAAGCAGAGGAAGTAATATTATGTCATGCAGCTTATTGCTTACTAAACCCGGAGAATCCCACCCCGCCTTCATCTCCCGCTTTGTCTCCCCTCCCCGCTTACTCTTAAGGGATGCGCTCTTCTTGGGGTGCGTCGCAAGTCTGCCCAAATGCCATACAAAAAATTAGCGATCGCACCTACAATAAGATTCAATCCCACCAATAGCAAACAATGACTGCATCATGGTCGTGTTGAACATCATTACCCCATAACGCCCCCGAATATCGAGTTCTCAGTCGGCGCTTTAGCCGAAAACTGTAGTTTTCATTCGTGCCATCAATTATTTCTACTGAATCAGCACGCCACTTTTTACCTAAATCTAAAAGCTGAGATACTTTTGTATCTTGATTCTCGGTAAGGATGTATAACGTGTCCCCAGGATAAGCAACGAAATGGATGATGCTAGTCTCAGGCATGGGACGATAGTTTGCCATTGCCAAGAGGGTATCAATCGTACCACCAAAGCTTAAACCATTTTCATCTGGTGTAAAGATTGGTTTTGTGAACAGAAAGCTTGCCCATAAATCCGTGCGTAAAGATTGGTCAGCAATCACCTCTTTACCATCGAACTGGTTAAATTGCACCAGACATACCAAAGCAGCAAAGAGTTCTTGAGGAGAATAAGACCTCGCTATCGATTGGATTTTAGTTAAGTCAAGCATCGCCCCATCCGTGTGTTAGTTGGTTGTTGTTACCTTCCTTGAATTGTAGAGCCTATCAAATTCATTTAGGTTGTCTACATCAGTAGTACCACTAACTTCTACCATTACTGTGTTTTAAATCACAGTATCTAGCTGTTGTATCCACTCACTAATTTGGTCGGCTTTATGACTTACAACTTGCTTTGATGCCAATCTAGTTGAAAAAAGACTTAACAAAACTTTTTCATTAAAAATTTTTACAAAAATTATATTTACTTTAACTATTTTCTCTCTTTTGGGGGATGCTATCACCTATTTAATTTAGGAATTTTAACTAACAGAATTATATATAAATCATAGTGTAAACATTATAAACATTTTAGCTAGATGTGTGCTAAAACACTAAAAGAAAAATAGATTCAAAACCCAAAATAAATTAAGGGATTAAACGTATGAAGCCGCAGGAAGAATACATTGCTCATTATAATTCCGAATCAGGGCAAGCATCGTCAATCCAAGATATTAACAAATCTCAATTTAATAATCTCAGCGAAATTAATAGCTTAGATAAAGTTAGAGATATTCTTTTCGGTAATCAGATGCGGGAAGTTGAAAGAAAATTTGCCCGCTTAGAAGAACGTCTGATTAAAGAGTGTACTAACTTACGAGATGAGACGAGAAAACGTTTAGATTCTTTAGAAAGCTATTTTATAGCAATTCTCGGTTACGTGAGGTACACCCGTAGGGGCACGGCACTGCCGTGCCCCTACACGCGACGATATAATGTTGTACCGCATCTGAATGGGAACT
>NZ_JBPAOH010000099.1:0-29612 GCF_050875635.1 Tolypothrix sp. VBCCA 56010 | reverse complement strand
TTTTCATGATTGCAAATATTTGTTTGTATAACTTATTCTTAACAGCATAAACATTGTTGTTGACCGCAAACGTCTACCAATAGAATTGGTAAAGCAATTCTATAGGTAGACTTCATATCTGGATGCCGAGCCGACTAAGATTCGTGAACCACGCCAAGGGCAGGGCTGTCCATGTCCTTACGACCGAGCTGTAAATAATAGCCTTTGTGGGAAAAGGTCGGCTTACGTAAAACCAGGCTCCCAGGAGCCGGTCTGCTACGTTGGCGAAAATTCCTCTAGGGAGAAATGGTATTATTCACCCGATACGAGCCATGTAGATCCACGAAGAGTCAGATAAGCATTATCAGACGATAAGCGAAGTTTATGAGCCAAAAATAGCCGATCTGCTTGGCTCTAACTTTTTCAGTCTTTAAATAAATCTCAAAATCTTCCAATAAATCTCCAATACGAGCGTAAATCAACTAGGGCGAGATCCAACTATTTCCCGCAAGCGGGAAAAATCAACTAAGAGAAGGAGCGAAAATCAAGAAACTCTTCCCACCATTGATCGGGGAATAAGGCAATTAAATGTGCTAATACTCCCATTTTCGATGTCCTATCAGTCAACTGCAAGGCAACTTTGAATCGTTTCCACCCTTCCACCGAAATAATATCGAAAATGTTCTCAACCACTTCCGCCGATGGGGAATCGTCGGGATTTGCAGCGAGTAGCGGGAGGTATTCGTTCGCCATCCATAAGAGGGTAGAATCCGGCTCCTCTCCAGGCGGGGTAACGTTTTCTGAATTGTTAATTTTGCTATTAAGGCTTCTATATAACAAAACTAACAATTTTCGCAGCTGTGTCCACCCACCAAAGTCTTGGGCAATTTGGGCAATTCGAGAGCGGGTAATTTCCGCTGACTTGGAGATCGCCTCCTGAGTAATTTTGGCGGAATCTGCCCCAGCATCAACCAACTGACTAAATGCTTTTAAGATTGCGTATCTAGTGTGCTGAAGCTTGTCGCCTGCGTTGGGATTTAATTTAAAAGCATCCAATTGCTCTATTGTGGCATCGGGAAATGCAGACCGGAGAAAAGCTAGATCGTAGTCATTTAGAATGTATACTGACACTTCTTCAGTGCGTTGGTTTGCTCTGGGTCTTCCGATTTCTTGGATCAGCTCAGATTGAATATGTTCGTCTACAAAAGCTCTAAACTCCAGACTATCCTCAATAGCTGGTTTATTTTTTAGCAACTGATATTTAATTGCCATCGCCCCAATATTTGGGGTGGGCGTGCCAACAATCGCCAGCGCCGGCGTACCCTTAAACCGATTTACTCCACGACCATCTCTAAAATGATAACCGTGTTGGTCGTTGGTAACTTTAGCCTTCCAATCAATTACTGCTATCCCTGGATGACGTTGTTCAAGTTCTGCCAGTACCGCTGCAACTCGTCGAGAGGCAGACTCTCGGCGATCTGCACTCAAGCGCCCCATCCCAGTGATTTGCACGATACGGAGATTTTTGAAAGATGGCATCTCCTCTTTTATATGTAAGATGTTTGCCGCCTTTCCGTCAATATCAGTACCAAGCATATCTTCCAACATTTGAGAGGAGAGGGTGGCATCGAGGTAAATATTCCACTTCATCGATGAAGCTATATCGGTGTGGCGATTGCTTCTGCTGTAGATTTTTAATACCGAGCCAAATTCTCTCTTAAAATACCCCGAATTATCTCTCCAAGCCATTAAAAAAGGTACGAACCAATTTAGCAATACTTTTTGTAATCCCTCTAATTTTTCTCTGGCACTTTGGCTGTTAAAAGCTTGTTGCGCTGCCCAGGCATAGCGTTTATCTTGGCGACCAACCGATTTAAAATCTACTTGGTCGGTCTTTTCTGCCAAGAAGCTAAGATCGGGCTGCAATGCTTGATTGAGAAACTCGATAATCGCATCCAGGTTTTCAGGGGGGTCTGGTAGTAGCCCCCTAATTTCGGTATCTTTCATTCCAAAGCGCCCGTTGTCCGCTATATATCCCCCATAGTTGCTATCAAGTAGTCCCGTCAAAACTTGCCACAGCGGTTCTAACTCATTATTAAATTTATAATGTCCGTTGTCTAGTAGAGCAGTAGCTACTTTGTGATAAGTTTGTTGCAAGTCAAACAAGTTTACTTCTAGCACGGATTGAGTTTCTATCAGGATTCCGGCTTCATCCCAAAAAGCGCCCGCATTACTATAATCATATTCATCTTGTGGGGCACTATTGGGGTGCGCTCTCAATAATTCGGATGCTGCTAATATACTAGAATATTCCGCCCTAAAGCCGAATCCGTCTCCTATAACAGCCGAGCATTTAGGCTTTAGTTCATCTTCAATTTTTATTTTTTTTGAGTGAGGGCAACTTTTACAGATAGGAGAAGTTCCGCTCTGTTGCACCGAAATGTTTTTTTCTGCTAGGGCATGAAAGAAGTGAGTGCGATCGCAATTTCCAATAGTAAATGTATCTGATACATCAGCTACTTTCGCCCAAACTTGAAAGTATCGTCCTGACGGTGTTTGACGAGTTTTGTCTATTTTAAAACCATTATTGCGGACTGGTAAATCTGTATAGTTGGTTTCAATAGTAAGAGTAGTGGGATTCCTGTGATCAGCCGCGAAATACCAAAGATTTTTTACACCAAATTGAGATGGTAATGCCTCTCCCGCAGCGTGAGATTTACCCGACCCAGTACCGCTGTTGTCGAGAATATGTCGCCAGCCTTTGGCAGCACTCTCAGCCCAAATTGCATTTCGATCCTCTCCTTTATAATCAAGCCTGGGCTTTCCTAGAATTTCGTATTCTTCAGGCGTTGGCACTTCTCCTGGTTTAATTTTAATAGATTTTGGTATAGCTTTTTGGGTAATATGTTGTTTGCTAAAACCCTTAAAACTTCTCCCCAAAAATCGCTTAATTTTGCCGACTGATTTGTTGATTAAATCTCGGAATTCTTCAGCTTGAGAAGTACGCTCATCCTCTCTTTCTTGGCGAATGTATTCGGCGTAAGCTGCTTGATTTGGTTCGTCATTATGGTGATTTGGTTGGGGTGAGTTTTTTGAAAATGGATTAGTCCAGCCATCCTGTTTGGCGAAATATGCCAGAGTGCCAATGGTTAGACCAGACGACTTAAAGCTTTTCCATTTTTTCTCGCACTCGCCCGGTTCATAGTTTGGTGATTGTTGGCTCCAGGCATCCCATTCACCCAACAAAGATTCGTCAACCGATTTTAGCGACATTCCTACCTGGAGCCAGTCGAAGTAGTTGTCGGCGCGGTATGGCTGAAGCGCTGATAAATATGATTTAGCCCAGTTTATATCGTCAGTTGAATATTTTTCGCTCGGATGAAGACTAATAGCAGGTTGAGGTTTAGGGCAAGGTTTGAATTTAATTTGCTTGTTCTCAACCGCATCTCGCGCTTTTTGTACCCAATCGCTGGGGAGTACAACGTTGGGTTGTACCAGGGGGAATTCTGCTAAAGTAGAGCCGTAAAATACCCGTGAAGCATCTTTACAATTTGGATCGTGGGGGAACTGCTGTTGTAAAAGTCTCACACAGGCTTCTACTGTGTCCGCCCCTTCCACAAACTCTGGCAGCAGGAATACGAGCCGGAATTTATGCCAATCTGGTTTATGGGTAGCAGTAGTATAGATTAAAGCACAATGCTTCTGTACAAACAGATGGGCGATTGCCTCCTCAAGTGTGAGTTCTGGTTTATAAATTTTTATTGCCTTGCCATTTTCGCCCTTAACTGCCAGCCCAGCTTCGTCTCGCAATATATCGGAATTATCTACGTCGAGTAAAATCCACCACGAGCCAATAACGTTTGATTTTACACGCCGCTTATTGCCAAGCAAGCCAGCACACAAAGCATGTCCGGCTTTTACATGCCATCTGACATCTTCGATGGTTCCTTCTCTATCTTTGAATTGAGAGGCTAGCAGCTTAAAATCCCAGTCTTTATCTGTGCCAGCAGTGTTTACGGCGAATTTAAACCGGGTTTTATCTCCACCAAAAGGGGTTGAGTGCAGGGTTGTCATTGTGCCACCCCCCCGATGCAGTCTCGAATTTCCCTCAGAGGGAATTTAGCAATTTTGCTGTTCTGTATTGATATAATAAAAATCATGATTGATGTCCGCCAGCATCACTGATGGACGTTAGTTGTAAGGACAACGACGACGAGTTAGTAAGACAACTCGCGTGCAAGGAGCTTCCTGGTTTCGACTCAAAGATTTTTTCGTAGTCGGCTAAACTTGGAAAAAGGGTCAATGAGTGTTACCAGGTAAGCTCCGGGTATTTGGACAAGAGCGCTTCAGAATATTTCCAAAGTTTTCTTTCATACCCTCAACATAAGTCTAGTTGAAATTTGTGCTTTTGTGCAATTTTAAGAGCAGTAGAATAATTTGGTAGGGGATGGAGACACTGGAATGAAGCGGGAACAAAGGCTTGCAAGGCTAGAAAAATCTAGAATGTTCTCCCAGAAGGAGACGGTAGAGCTTTCTGGCTTCACGCGAAAGCAATTACAAAAATTAGAGCAATTAGAAATTATTAAACCTCGTAAAATTCCAGCAGTCTTGTACAGTTGGAATCAAATAATATTTTTGAGGATATTATATCACTTCCGTAAAATTTGGTCGCTCCAACAAATTGACAAAGCTTTTAAAAGTTCCGAAAATCCTGTTAATGCAGAAGCCATTGTTGAGGATATTGGCAACGTTCTAAACATTTATTTTGGCGAAAAGGGCGCTCTTGGGAATCTTGGGATATATATCCAGTTCAATAAATATAATATGTCGGAGATACAATCAAGAGCGATTTATAAAATGATTCTTGAGTTCCCAGATATAGTTATTGACGATGGAGTGGAGATTGGTCAAGGAAAATTTACAGTTTTAAATGTGCCAAAGGTTATTGAAGAACTGAAAGTAATGGCTGAAAGCCTTGAAGTGGAAGAATCAAAACTAAAAATTGTCTGAGGCGTGATTCCGCCGATAAGATTTTTAATGTTAAGCCAACTCACTACCGACGGATGTGAGCAACCTTAAAAAATTCCCGCGAGCGGGAAAAATCCACTATCAAGTCGCTGCAACTTTATCAGCTTTTGGCTTCTTTTCAAACACCTGAATATTCGGCTCCAGCAACACAAATCCATTTTCAGTCGCCTCCCCCATCTTCCCAGCAATAGCGCCAACCCATTCCGGAAAGTTGGCTTGTGCGTCAGTAAGCTTCTTCCAGACTTTTGGCTTAACAGTGACGCTGATAATTCGCCCGTCACAGTCAATATCAAAGCGTTGCCAACCGTTTTCGACTGCGGTGGCATTGGGGAGTTCGTTAATTTTAATGGTAATTTCTAACTTGCCTTGGATCATGTTGACACTCCTTATTCAATTACTGGGTGGGGTATTGCCATTACCACCTTGTCGCAAAGCACGCCGAAGCATATCTTCAACGCCTTCTATGCCATCGCCAATTATTCCAACCAAATCAGAAATATTGCTTTCTAGCAGCTGCTGCGATCGCTCAAAACCTTGGTCAACTCGTTCTGTTAGTTGACCAATTGCAGCGGTGTTAGCTTTTTGCTGCTCTGTTAGTTGAGCGATCGCGTCTGTATTTGTCTGCTGTTGTTGGGCAACTTGATCCAGACGTGTTGCAGTTTGTAGCAAAATTGCTTCGATGCGATCTAGTCGAGAAGGTGTGTCTTGGGGTTGGTCGGTCATGATGCCTCTTTCTTGGCTTTTTGGGATTTGTAATCAGCTATCCAATCAGCGAGCGCGATACTAGCAAGATTAGAAACTGACCTTTGTTGCTCATCGGCTATGGACTGTAATTCCTCTAACAACTCTTGCGAGGCTAGATAAATTGTAAGCCTTGGTTTTTTAGTAGCCATTACACATAAAAATTATGTCTTTTGAGGCTATTAAATAACACTTTTAAGCTCACTAGCAAATTTCACTTAATAGTGTTGACACTTTGCGTTACTCATCTTACTATAGCAGTATCAGGGAATTGGATACGCCAATACCTCTGAAAAACAAATACAGACAGCAATTAGCGCAAAACGTCAAGACGTTATCCCTCAGGGGTTGCAACGCTTAGAAGTATCTTAAAACCATTTATTCGACGCAATATCTGTTGTGCGGTTGCTTTATGTTTGCAATCGCAATAACTGCGTGTGTCTGAACCATGAAAAATCAATAGCTGACGAGTTTGACCCTGGCAGGTGAGTCTGTGGGGTAGCTGGACGAGCAGAAACCCCTCGGTTTCCAACAACCAATTATCCAACATCGGGAGATACGGTTATGCGGTTGTTATTAACTGAGTGAGGCAAAACATGACTAACCGAAACAAATCACAAAAACTACTTAACGCTTACACCGGTGACACGAATACCGACTGCGGAACTTTTGAAAATTACGCTGAGGCAAAAGACTTTTTGAAAGATAGACCTGACGTTGAAAAACAACATGTGCCAGTTCCTATCGACTTTGACAATAATGCTTACAAGTATTTTTCTTTGAAATAAAAGCCAAGGTTCGACTGATTAGACGCTCGATAGGTTTAATTGTCGCGGCAGCCAACAAATATAAAGCCGTCTCATAAGGACGGGTTTCAGACCCAAGGAGTTTCGATGAATCTTGTAAGTCAACAAGTCAAAGAATTAACAGTTTATCGACCATCTAAACAAGAGATTTTGTTGGACGCAATTCAACAGGCGATCGCGGAATTGTTTGATGCAGCAGAAAGCGCAGAAAACAGTAACGAAGTAGATACTTATCTGCGCGTTGCGCGACCACTAACTGATGCTTTGGTAGCCTGTGCCCGGATACAAGATGGAGTGTAGAAGCGGGTAACATCTGCAAATGCATTTAAAGCGATCGCGCATCCGAACAAGGCTGGATTTCTTCCAAGGGGTAGCTGTAACGGGGTGGTATTTTGCTCTGTCCAAAGACCCCTACGAAGGTTAACACCCTAGTATTGCGTCGGTATAGCCGACGAACAGACAAATTTTTATTTTGTCCAAAGCTCAAAATCTAAGGTATTTGATAGTGTCCATAAGAATGGATAGGTCAAATTCCCAAATCCATAAATACTACATAGCCCGATTCTTTAGATTTACGGAAGGCATGTAAATTAATCACACACTTTAGTAACAATACGAGGTGAAAGTGGCAACAAAAGAATATTTAAGTAAGTATCGACAATTAAAAGAGGCTTATGAACGTATTATTGGTAAGTCAATTGCTGACGTAACTTGGTACAGAGTCGTTGGAAATTTAAAGCGATATTTTGGCTTCGAGGTTGAAGCTTCTAGCGCTTTATTGATTGTTGAAAGTTTCGCAGATTTAAAGAGACGATATGGAGCTTTTTCTTTCAACAATCCAGACTTTAACGAGCGATGGGCAACGTTTAAGCACTTTTACGATAGAGAAAATATTGAGTACACCTGCAAGCAGTTCCTAATGTTGTTGGCGGAACACTTAAAGATTGATTTGCAAGACGTGCCACGCTCTACTCGCTACTACTGGTTTGAGAGAGCCGGCATTAAATACCAAGCTGACGAATATCGCCGCAGCAAAGACCTGGCATTAGTTGCTTTTGTCGCTACCAATTGGGCTATTGCCAAACGAACGGCAACCATGAAATCCGCCAATCCAGAAGACAACAAATTAGTGGCATAAGGAGCAAACTATGTCTAATAAGTTTACTAATAACGTTCGCACTCGGTTGTACAAGCAAGGCTATCAGGGATTCACAAAGGAGGAATTTACTCTTGCTGCGATTGCTGCCGAGTGCGAAGACCTTAATAACCCGACTAAGGAACAATTAACTCACGCTGTCAATTACCTCATTGAAAAGCAATCAAGTAAACTTTCAGTTACCGTAACGTCACCAGAACTAGAGATAGAGCCACCACTAGATAAGGAAGTTATTGAGGATTCAAAACTTGCCACCATTCCACAATCTCAGGTAGGCGAGATGGTTACAACCAAGGCGGCAGAGTTGGGGATGGTATTAAGCGAGAAGCAGGTTTGCGATATAGCAGATAGCGTTGACAATTCCGCCTCAACCTTCGATGAAATCTTGGAACAAGTTGAGGCGGCGTTGCTAGCTTATGCGGATCACTCAGCAAACCAGATTGATGCACGAATTGACCAAACTTTGACAAGAGTGCAAAAGCGTGTGGTTGACCGGCACGAACAGAGCAGAGACAAGCTTGCTCAGGGGTTAACAGGTATCAGTGCGGCGCTGGAGGAAAGCCGAACCCAAACTAAAAGCCAACTCTCAGGCATCCTCTCAAGACTTAAAGCGGGTTAAAAGCCAAGACCTAACACTTCTCCAGTGTTTGCTATTTCGTTTGGGGAGACTGGGTTATTTTTCAAGAATTGCTTTTAGTTTGAGCGCGGTTGCAGGGTTAATTTTACCTCTGCATTACTGGGTGTATCTGCCAACTAATGAATATTTCAACTACCAGCAATATCTAAAGCGGAAGCAAATCACAGAGCAGTATGTCAAGCGAATGGAATACCAATGCAACGTAATTTTGACTGAGGACAAAAAGTATGGCTGTCACAAATTCAATGAAGCTAAAAAATCTGGTAACTTCCAAATCCAGGAATTTAGAAAGGCAACTCAAAGGTAAATTCAATGCATCTACCAACTTGGTAGTGAGAGCATTATCAGGTGATAAATCAGCGTTAAAGCTGATAGGGCAAATGGGTAACGACGGAGCAAGAATAAGTGAGTTTGCTCCACAAGTTAAAGACCAAATGTTGGCTGCGATTAAAGGCACTGAAGACTTGAATCAGGTTCTCAGTGACATTTACAAGCAAGCTGGTGTTAGTGGCGAGAAGATTGAGAGAGCGGTGCAGTCAGCAACTTTAGCTGATACTCATTTAGCTAATGTTCTTGAGGAAATGAGGCTTGATTTCACCTCAGCCAAAGACAAAGAAGTTTTGCGCCATCAACAAGCAACAGACCACCTCAAACTAAAAGCTTGGGTGGATAAGCACATGATGGAGGTTGATGGGGAATACAAGATGCTGCAAGCCGAATTGCAAACCGATATCAAGCAACGCACTATCGACTTACAGCACGACCGAGAGTTGGGTAAATATTATCTCGAAACTGGTGATAACGCTGTTGATGAATTCAAGCCTAAAAAACAATATGCAGGACGCTCAATAGTCCAAAGGATTAAGGACACTCTGTTAGGGTTCTAAAGTTAAAGCCCGTTAGTAAACTTTGGGCGGTTGCTAACGGGCTAACAGTCAATTATTCAATTTACTATGACATACGAGATTGACGAGGGTCAAGAAGAAGTAAACAGCGTTGTTGCACCAGATACACCATTACCAAAGGACTTATTAGAACATTTAGAATCACGTAAAAAACAGCGTAAAGAGGTTATTGATACAACCGAGAAGTTGTCTAGATTTTTTGTTGGCTGGTCGCTAAATTCTACAGGTTTTTTTATAGCTAAGTTTCTATTACTTGCTGGCGGTGGTGTTAATTACTGGCTTGCAGTTTCGCTTTGCTTTTCTGTGTGTAGCGTTGGCTCTTTTGCAGGGCTAACAGGCTTTCGAGTTAATTACAACAGCGATGGATTAGAGGTAGATAACATGCAGAACATTTTCAAAAGTGCGGCTGGGCTAGTAACTGCCGGAACTGTTACTTGGTTAGCAACAAAAGACTATCAATACTTTGAAGGGCTAACTAGAGAGACGGCGGCACAAATCAACCAAGATATTCAAACTATTGAAAAACAATATCCGCAAGCAGACCCTTGGCTTGGTATTGGGCTTATGGTCTTTTTCTTGGCTGCGGCACTAGGAATTATTTTCAAAGGAGGTAGTAGAAATTGAAACGCAACGTTATTGAGTTGATTGCTGCGGGTGTTTTCGGGGTAGCTGCGATCGCAGGCTTTACCACATCTCAAAGCAGGCAACCTTACGACCTTACGCAGATCGAGTTCTGTCCAGTGTCAAAATCCCAAAAAGGACAACTTTACCTTGATAGGACTTATTGCAACCATCGTCACTATGTCCTAACCGAGGCGTGGCTGCGCTATGGGGGATACGACAGTGTTATCCCCTACAAAGGTAATGCGATTCAATGGGTGCGTGACTTGCCCACAGATAACCCCTCACAGTTAACGAGTAACGCCGTCGCCGTTATTGGACTTTGGGGTGTAGCGGGTTGTTTCACCATGCGATCGCAACGACTTAAGCGCAAAGATTATGAGTATAGCGAGGCTGAAAAAACGCATGGTTACAACGTTTGGCTGATTGACGCGCATCGCAGGGAAATTAAGCAACACTCAACCGGGTTAAACACCGAACGCCTCAAAGACGGACTAACCGCGATGGATATGGAGGAACGCAAAACACTGGGACTAACCGATGAAGAAAATGAAAATGCCAAAGCGCGGATTCAGTTTGAAGACTTTATAAAAGCCCGTGCTGTTAACCACTCGGCTCAAGATAAAACTATAGCATATAATCTTCTAGCCAAAGCAAAAGCTGACAAGGAACGAGCCAAGACGGAAGGTAAAGTCAAAGAAACTGAACAGGCAGCGATCGCAACAGCTAGTAACTTCACTTTGCCTGATGACTACAAATGGATTTACAAGCTATTGAAGCTTCCTTTTAGGGTATTGAGCGGTGAACAAGGAAGTGGGAAATCAACCTTAGAGCGCTTGATGATTCGCCTCCTAAAAGATGAAGGTTATCACATAGTTGTCATTAATCCAGAGACTAATCCTGCTGTCTGGTCAGGCGTTGAGGTTTTGGTTGAAGAGCAAGAAATAAATAATTTTATGGAAGCTTTCCCCGAATCAATTAGAGCGCGGCAACGTCGAGCTAGAGAGCAAAAAATTGATGAAGATGACTTCCTAGATACTCTAAGCTCGGAGCTTGGATTAAATGGGCGCGTGGCTATCTTTTTAATGGAAAGCAACACTTATGAGGTACATGGTGTTAACCCCGATTTATTAGCAGCTTTCCTTAAACAGTCTCTCACTAATATCAGAAAATGGGGCTACACAGTTTGTATGACTGCTCATAGCGACAATCAGACAAGTGTTAGCAGTGCTTTGTCGGGCTTTTCTAAATTACTAGATTCTCAGCCAAGGGTGGACTGTATTGCGATCGCAGACCCAGAAACTAACGAGGCGGTTTCTAGCGGCAAAGGACTCCTCAAGATGAAAGGTGTTAAAGACCCTGATCCGATAGAGGTTCCACTCTACAACTATCCAAAAACCAAACGATTTTAATTAAGTTAACGTATTACTTAATTATTTGACAAATCAAATTATCAACCTCAACAAACACATGAACAACACATCAAAAAATACTTCAACTAGAAATCAGTCGGTTCACCCTGACGATGCAATTGCGATACTTCTACTTGCTGTACAAAAAATAAACCCAACTCTCACCGCATTTGAATCAAGTCAAATTACCACCAAGCTGATTTCACAATTGGCTCTGACAATAAATTCCGAAATTATCAACAATTACTTACAAGCCATTCATTACGGGCAACAAGATATATTTTCTGCACCCATCACAAGAGAATATCCTCAAGGAGTCGAACTTCCTAATTTATTAAATATCTCACCACCTAATTATTCTATTGGAAGTAAAGTTCGTTTAACTCCGATTGATGGCGCTACAGAGTGGGGGACATTAATTGGATATTATTTGTGTTATGCGTCACACCGTTGTAAGTGGCAGTGGAAATATATTTTATTTTTGGATTTTGATTCGCCCAGCGCAGATTGGGTAAAAACTACTTTCGCTTGGCAAGACGAAATTGAATGCGAATTGGGGGAGAAATAATGACTAATTATAAATTGCCTCGTGATTTAAGTTTCCAGCAGTTCGCTAGATTATCAGCATTTATTTACGCTACTCCACTTTTAGATCATCAAGATTTTATAGCGAAGTGGAATGTAAACCGTAGACTAATTGCCGAAATTTGTAGAGTTGATATCCGCACGGTTAATGGTTGGTTTAGCCAAGGTCGGTTTCACCAATCGCCTCAGAACTATCATAAATGGTATTTAACATTCGCCGATTTAATTTTAGAGCGGTTTGATGAACTGCCAGATTTCTTGCAAGCTCTGCTTTGCCCTGACGATGAGCCATAAATTATACGGCATGTTGTTGAGAAAATAAATGAGGAATTATCATTTATTTTTTCAACAACAAGAATTAGGCTGGTTGTGATTATTTCATCAATCGTCATTAATTTATGAGCCTATCTTCGTTTTTGGAACAAAAAGATGTTTTAGCAAGGTTTCAGTCAGAATTTCCTCTACCTAATTTCAAGGCACAAATAAAGCCAGATAGAAGAGTGCAACGCATAGCTAAAAATCCTCAATTGGTCGGGACAGCCTTTGATTATTTACTGCGATTTTATATTAAATATTTAAATCCTCACGCGACTGAGCGGGAGCAATGGGTTGCCGAAACCGCCGTATATCGCTTAAAAGAATCGAATTTTAATCATTTATACGAGCAAGCTTGTTTAATCGTCAACCAAGCAAAGGAAAATTATGCAGCATTCCAAAAAACTGGACAGTTTACAGACGACTTACTTGAATCTACCTTGCTACTGGGAAAATTAGATCCATTTGTAAGACGCAGAGTAATCGACGAAAATCTACAATCTATCAACTCGTTAGACATTAAAGATTTAAGGAATTTGATAAATACAGTTGACCCGGAAATCTTCAGATATCCGGGAATAATTATTCTGAATCCTAGCTGGGGAAAGGCTTCTAGGTTGGTAGGGGGAGCCGATGGAGATTTGATTTTTGGTGATTTACTCGTCGATATTAAGACGATAAAAGATTTTACTCTGGAACGTAAAACTTTTAATCAGTTAATGGGCTACTATACTTTGTCAGTGCTAAGTCGAATAGAAGATCCATCAGCCAACGAGCTAAACCGCTTGGGTATATACTTTTCGCGTTTTGGGTTTATTTATGAATTTCATGTTAATGAGGTTGTTAATCCCCAAACTTTTCCAGATTTTGTAAAATGGTTTTTGAAGAGGGCATTGTCTGGCAGCCCTGTTACATAAGCTCAATTCGCCCCAAAATCTCTAACTGTGCAGATGCAATCCGCTTTCTCTCCTCACCTCGTCGGTCATAGCGTGCAGTTATTGCAGGATTTGAATGTCCGGCTAAACTCTGCACCGTGGCAATATCCACTCCAGCATTTAATAAGTCAGAAACGAATGTACGCCGCATATCATGGGGTGAAAAATGTTCTAAACCAACTTCCTTACAACGCTTTTGCAAAATAAATAATATCGCCTGGGGTGTGAGTCGCTGCAACACCACCCGACCGGACTTATTAACCTGACATAGTAACGCTCCAGATGCGGAAGTTCTAATTTCTAGCCAATCATTAACCAGAGCGATCGCCCCCGACGATAAATAAACTGTCCGGTCAACCCGACCTTTACCAGACCTAATTTTTATTTCTCCATCATTATTAAAGTCCTTTAAGTCGAGTTTTACTACCTCAGCCCGACGCAAGCCGGCACCGCGAAGGATAGCGATTAGTGCAGCATCTCTAAATCCGGCAGGGGTGCGATCGCTAAAGCAAACCCTCATCAATGAGTCAATTTCATCCTGGCTTAATGCCCGTCCCCTCAATTCCTTACTAGCTTTCACGCTAGTGATATCAACTGCACGCGCATAGTCAACAGGTGATATCAATTCAAGTCTTAACGCTTCCTTGAGAACACGCCGTAATGCACATAATACGCGGTTAACTGTCGCGGGTTCATAATTTTTAATGAGAGCTGCACGAATAGCGGCGGTATGTTTATAGCGCAGCGCTGCCCAATCCAATGTTAAATAATCAGCCTCGCCATTAGTTAGTAGTTGGGCAACTAAAGAGAGACTTCGCTTCATCGTCGGCTCTGACCCAGTCGCAAGTGAAGAAAGGTAAACACAGGCTGGGTGTTCGGTCAGTGGAGGCGGGATTGTCATCACCAGCGATTGAGCAGTGGTTTGAGACATCGCTTATCAGAACTGAACTTCTAGGAAAACATATTCTGCACAGTAGTATTTCAATAAGTAATCCGCAATCGTGCTGACTCCTTACTTTTGCACTCAGTATATGGAAGAAAAGCGATGTCCACACCTGTTTATATACCAGCGTGTAGACAGCTGAATGTAGAAAGATGCTTATATACCTTGGTGTAGACGTGTCGGTTCGCGGACAAAGTGAAAATTGTCGCAGACTAATTGAAAATATTCGCGGACTAATTGAAAATTATGTTTGTGTAACCCTGATTCTGTCGTAATAAATGGCGATCGCTCTCTAGTTGAGTATTACACCAAAGCCTTATCCGTTATGAATTTTGCGCCCTTTATCCCCAATTTGGTAGAAAATTTCAATTAGTCCGCGAATTTGGCAGGAATTTTTCATATACTGAGCGATAAATTTTCATTTAGTCTGCGACATAAAGAGCTAGAACCCTTATAATTTCGTTAAAAATTTTTCAATTAGTCTGCGAACCGACAAGACGGTTGATAGTGCCCTACGTCGGGGATTAAAAGGGGCAGTTTAAATAGCGCTGACACCACTTGAAGCGATCGCTCGTCATCTCCACCCGCCGAGATGCTGCTGCTGGGTGGCTCCTCTCTTCTTCTGAAATAAAGGGATTTACACCACATTTATATAATTTAGTCAATACTATAACTGTTAATAAATTTTACGAAATTCCAAGAATCTAATTCTGAGAATCTAATTCTAAGAATCTGCAATATTAGGATTTTTGTTGATGAGATTTTGTCACCTACAGGATTATACCTGAGACATAAATAATTTAACTATTATCCTACCTTTAGATAGAGGATTTTTTATTTTAAATGCTTACTAATCGCTATTACTACTACAAATATTTAAACTGACAGTTTGTCATCTATCTAAAAACAGAAGTTTAATTTAGATAGACAAAAATGAGAATTGTGCAAAATTTGATTAATAGTAAGTAAACTTTACTACCATCATTGTAGAGTATGAAGTATAAGAAAAGAATAAAGAGTCAATTTAGCTGCTAACTACATTGACTCTTTATTTAGAATTCTTCTTTCTTGCGCCGGAGCCTGACAAGCAAATACGCAAGAAGTAATTCGTGCTGTTGTACTTTGAAATTCCCCTAAAGGAGGGGTAGATTTTCTATGTCTAAGTCTAATTTTAGACCAATTTTTGCTGTAGTAACACTCTTTGCAGGAATAACAATACTTGCAATGTCTAGTTGTGGAGGTTCGATAGACTTCAAACTATTCCCTCTTGAGTTCCATCTCAACAAGAATAGCTGTAGCATTCTACCTGAGCAAGCTCAGAAATAAGCAGTTTAAAGGGCGGGTATAGCGTACCTACCTGCCCTATTTATCCCAATAAAGCGATCACCCCCGGCGAAGGGGAGCGCACAAAACCCCGCATACGTAAAAAGTGAAAAGCTAGTTTCTTTCGAGGGCTGGGGAGCGATCGCACTCAAGGCAACTTTTCCTGTTTGAATTTTTTATGGGCGATCACTTTGTCTTATCTATTTAAAGTTTAAACAACTCTAAAAACTCCTCAACAGCTGCGAGGCTTTATTTTCCCGCTACCGGGAAAAACGAGAATTTTATTGGCGGTACTGGTGATTGATAGCAGTCACATGGCAGAGAAGCCGTTGATTGGGACGCGATGCCCTGTAGAATGGCAGCAGAAAGTTAGAAATATCGCCCAGTTTACAGAAATGAAGGAGGCGGATTGAGCATTATAACTAGGATTGGTAGAATTTTATAGTAATTTTTTGGCGTTGCGTATGTGCTGATATTTGTGCATTTAAATATGCGGTTTAGTTAATTTAGTTCCACACTTAGTACAAAAGTTGGAACTTGCTGGATTATTATGACTACAATTGGTGCAGACAATGTGATTTGGAATTGGAGTAGAGGTTTCTACTGGAATTGCTTGAAATTGCGCTAGATTTTTTTGAGTATAAGACTTTGCAAAGTGTTGGCGTAGCAAGTCATGAATAAAGCGATAGCCACCACCTACTCGTTGTAGAAATAGGCGATTAGTGGAGTAGTTGAGGAACTTAGCATAATTCCAGGGAGCGTAACCATTAGACCAGAGAATTATACGTAAAAAAAAGTGTTTAATAGCAGGTGTTCCACTCCTAGGTATTCCAATAAGTAATCCAAAAAATAATCCTAACACTAGACCATTTAAGGATTTCCTTAAACTAATATTATGATTTATAATTATTTGGAATATAAAGATTAATAATGTAACTAGCAAAGAAGTTGCTGCTACTATAATTATAGTATTACTAACTGATTGGCGAATGCCTTGATTAGGAATAGCTTTATTTTCTACTTCTAACCCATCAATTCCAGAAAAAAGTCCCAAAATCAGTCCTGTAAACATCCCTAAAATCAGCCCATAAAATCCCGCTGAAAATACCCCCATAATTAGCCCATAAATCAGCCGTAAAAAAAGATCGAGGAACAGCCCATAATTAAAAAACTCGCTCGTAGATATCCCTAGAAAAAAGCCAAGAATCCCCCCCAAAAAAAGCCCAAAAAAAAGCCCATAATTCAGCCCATTACTCAGCCCATTTAAAAACTTATTACGAGAATATTTTAAAGTTTCAACTGCCTGAATTTTCTCTCCAATCAGCCCAGAAATCAGCCCAGAAATCAGCCCAGAAATCAGCCCAGAAGTCAGCCCATAAATTAGTCCAGAAGTCAGCCCTGAAGTCAACCAAAAAATCAGTCCAGAAATCAGCGCAAAAATCAGTCCAGAAATTAACCCATAAATCAACATTTTACTATTTTTTTTAAGACGATTAGTTAGGTTAATCTTCATCTCTCCAATCAGCACAAAAATCAACCTAGAAAATACCCTCATAATTAGCCCAAAAATTAACGTTTTACTAATTTTTTGAAAACGATTAGTTAGGTGATTTTTTTTATTTTCAATTTGATTTTCTATCAGCCAATAAATCCCCCCTGAAAACCCTCCTGAAAAAACCCCTGAAATCAGTTCATAAATCCGCCCCTTCCAAAATAAAGAATTATGAATCAGCCCTGAAATCAGCATTCCTATGACTGCCCATACAATCAAATTATAAATATTTTTTTGAAATTTATTCTTTAGCCAATTGGGCTGAATTCTTTCAATCAAAAACTCAGTTGCACTTTCTTCAATCAACTGCTGTGCCAAATAACCTAACCAACGTTTAGTTTTTTCCTGATTAGGTTGTTTATCCTTATAAGGACGTTTTAACATCCGGTAAATATAAGCATCAAATAGATAACTTAAACGCTCCTCAGAAGACTTAAACTCTTGCCATATTTGTATTGAAATTTCTTGAGCAGAGAGGACAATAATATTTAACAAAAGTGGTGTTTTGGCTAATTGACTTAAATCAGCATCATGACTAATACTGTCCCATAATTGTAAGTTATTTGTATTTTGCAAATATTGATAAACTTGTTGAGGAGTGAAAGGAAATAATTCGAGACAACTATTTAACTGTAATAAAGTTGTATAATTTTGATATTCTTGAATGCGACTACAAACAACTACAGGATTAATCCAATTTCTCGGATGTAGGAAATCATTAATTTTGATAACATTTTTTTCTTGACGTTCTGCCGCTAGTTCATCTAGACCATCCAGAAGAGGTATGATTTGTTGATTATCAACCCACAGTTTTCCAATATCCTTCCGCATTCCATATTTGTCTTTTAACTGGTCTACTAGCCAATCCTTAATACTTTGTTGATCGTTTTTCCAAGAAGATAAAGAAAATAACACAGGTATGGGATGTGCGGAGTCATTTTTAGCACGGGTTACTAACTCCTCAGCTAATTTAAGAAGCATGGTTGTTTTTCCTGCTCCTGGTTGTCCTAAAATTAATAATCTTCCTGCAACTTCTGATTGGTTAAAAATGTTAACAATGTCTGTATTATTTAATCTAATTTTAGGTTGGGAACCAATTTTAATTTCACTTGACCAAGGTAATTCAATTTGTTCAGGGTTTTGCTCTGCATCTAGAACAATATAAACTCGGTTGTGGAGAGAACTGTTTATTCGGCTTTCAACTTCCAAACTAACCCGTTTTAACAAAGCCTGTCGAATACGAGAATGCTTTGCCGATGTTAATGCTTCACTACTACCTTGGCGTGCAAAAAGTACAAAGTTATTATTTAAGAAATTATTCCTTCCTCGGACAGAGTTACCCTCAATATAATCACCAGAGTTGTTATAATTACCTGAAATATTCCCTTGTATATGACCGCCTTGAATGCGTTTATTATCATTGCCATTGCCTATATTACCGTGATTTTCTTGCTCTTTATTTTCTGTCATAATCTCATCTAAGTGAAGTTATTTAACAACAAAGAAAGTAAATGACCGCATTGAACATCAAATAAAATGCATTTTGGCTTAATTAGCTTTAGTTTTCTGCCAATCTTCCAAAGCGCCAATGACAAAGCTAGCTGCGGGATGACTCAGAAATTGCTCAAAAGCTGCAACACTACCTGTTTTTAATGCACTAAGTATCCGTTCTGCTAAAGTATGATTATTTTCAATCAGCTTAATAGTTTCGTTTGCTATTTGCACTTTTCCAGAAAAGGTATCTGTAGAGTAAGTCTTGTCCAACTGTTCTAGTAATTTCTGAATTTCAGCAGCAGATTCAGCAAGGTTCTGTTTTTCAGTTGTATTGTTGTAATTTCCCTCAATATAATTGCCAGAATTATTATAAGTGCCAGAAAAATTCCCTTGTATATAACCACCTTGAATGCGCTTATTATCGTTGTTATCACCACTCATCTTTGCTTTTTGCTCCTTTGAATTAATAGAAAATAAAGTTTTAGAAATATTTCGACTTTTAATAGCAGGGATTAAATCACCAAGAATATTATTGAGGTTAATATTGTTACAACCAAATTTAAAAGCCTCTGCATAAGTTCTACCAGCACCAATAGCGTCATAAAATCCGACTGAGAACTTAATAGCAGTGTTATCTGGAATAGCACGTTCCATACCGATAACGCAATCAATATACTGATAAATAGCTGATGCTTGAGTTTCGGAGTAGCAGGCGTTGAGCAAAATACACTCAATTTTGTCTTTAAATAACTTAAATAATTCTGTAAGTGCTTTTGTACTAACTAGTTGTACTTGCCCAAAGTCATCCTCCAGAACGATGCCACTAGGTTGTGAATGTACGCGGACAGCTTCACGTTGATAAGTTTGTTCCTGATTATTATTCAACGAAGCATTTTCAGTTCCAACACCATGCCCAGAGAAATGTACAATTTGTGGTTCTTCGTCTAACAAAGCACGACGTAAATCATTAATCCTCACAGCCCCTTTGGTGATGAGTTGAAACTCTTGTCTACTTCTGGAACGTTCCAATGCCGATTGAATTTCCCGCACTTCCTCATCCAGACGAAGCTTACTTATATTTACAGGATTAGCTGATAATATCAAAATTTTCTTCTTCATATTCTTTTGAGAGAAAGGTGTCGGACATTTTGGTGGTTGTTTGTGTCTGCTTGTAGATATGTCTACACTATAGCTATTTTTTTGGTATCTTTTATTCCGCAATGGGGCGTTTCCCATATTTAACAAACAAATCATTCAGTGCCTCAACAACTAAATCTTGAACACTCGTATTTTCGTCCAACGCGATTTGCTTTAATTGCTTAGAAGTTTCTTGGCTCACAAATGCACCCAGCGCTTTCTTCCCCTGGCGAGAAGGTGGTCTTGCTGATTTACTATTGTTTGCTGGTTGTTCTTTTCGCACGGGTGCGGGTTTCGGCTTGTCCGCTGAAGCTGCTTGTTGGAGTTTATTTGCTCTTTGGGATACTTTATTTTCTGTCGCCATGTCTACATGTCTACTTGTTTACTCTGATTATTTTAGCTTTTTTAGCTGCTTTTCAACCCACTTGTATAATTGGCTTATCTCATCGGCTGCTTTGCCTCGTGGCTCATATTCCAATACTCCTTGCCCCTCAACTAAAGAACGCTTAAAGGCAATTCGAGAGTAGATTCTAATCGGGCATAAGGGAAACTCGAAATCTTTTAAAGCCTGGGCTGATTCCTCTCCTACTGTTCCTGAAGTTGGGACGGAGGTTAGTACAAATGTTGCGGTTTTTTTCGCTAATTTAATTAAATCAATTGTATTTTTTAAAGCCTTTATATCGAATAAAGAAGGGCAGCAGGGAATCAATATCAAGTCTGCGGCTTTTGCTGCATTCAGTACCGTAGCCTCTGCACGAGGGGCAGTATCCAAGATTAACAAATCAAACCCCTCTTCTTCTGCCGTTTCTAAAACATTATTTAGGCGCGACGCTGGTGTTGCGATTATTGCTGGTGTTTCCGCTTCCCTCAAATCTCCCCACTCTGAACTACTGGCTTGTGGATCTAGATCAATAATCGCCACTACCTTATTTTTTAATGCGGCGGCAACGCCCAAATTGATACTGAGGGTCGTTTTGCTCACGCCACCTTTCTCTGAGATTATCGCTATTGTCTTCATGTCTACACGTCTACTTTTTACAATAATTATGGCTACAAGTATAGCTATACTCCCAGGTCGATGAAGTGCGATCGCCCAAATAAAACACGCGCCCCCTCCTTCAACTTTTCCCGGTTCCGGGAAAAATTTTAAGTGCTTACTGCATTTATAGCGGGAGCTATCGCTCTTGATCCACGCCCCGGAAGATGAACATTCCGAAATATCAGAGGTTTAAAGGATAAAAATAGCCAAAAATGTAGCTATAGCTTTTTTAGACTCTTAATGTCTCTGGGAGACTTCCAGTAAATGTCGCAGACAAAGTAAATCAATTAAGGCGAGTGAGCGCGAACGCACCCCCACCACAATGAATAGACAGCAAGACTGTGTAATATTACACGGTCTTTTTTAAAACTTGCTCAAAACATACAAATGCTCAGAAGCGCGACTTCCGCCAACGCACAGAAGCTGATTTCTTAGCTTTGGTTCTCGACAGCCAAATACAGAAGCTAGATCCAGGAATACTTGCTTGAACGTACCGCCTTGGGATTGGTGAATTGTTTGGCAGTAGGCGTATTGGAGTCGATTCATTAGCGATCGCCCAGCTACCAAGTTAAGCTTTTCAAGGAAAGCATAGAACTCAATCCATTGATGTTTTCTTACTTCTGACGGAAGCTCTAGAATTTCCTTCTTCCAATTACTAACAAAATTCTTAGCACGCTCCCACGAGTCAGGATGAACCATAGGTAGGGTTGTTTCCATGCCTAAGTCGGTTTCAACATCCAAATAATAGCAGTCAATTTTTTCTTGACCCATTCGTGCGGTTCCTGAACGGACTTCTTTTACCGTACATTCAGCGCAAGATTGCATAAAAATAAACTTCCGCCTTGGGTCGTCTAATCGCACGCAAATCCCGTCTGAATTAAAGTACGTATCACCTTGACCTAAAAATATTGGCTCCTTCGCGACCAGTTGCTCCCCCTTGACAAAGGGTTCATCTTCACCGACCCCCATGATGTTTTCACGCACCATGCTGTTAATTGCTGATGCCCGTTGATTAGTCCAGGTCAGTGATCGCACTGCAAATGAGTCGTCTTCTTCCGCGCATTGAAAAGCGAGAATTAATCTAGACTCCCATTCTTCTTTCTGGCATTTGGTAATATTGCCTTCTGTTTTTGGGCGAGGCGGGAACTGTGCTTGTAAGTCTTGGCGGATAGCAGTTACCCAATTAGCGATCGCTCCCTCGTATCGCATCACTTGGGTTAGCTCGTAGCCAGCCGCTATCTGAAATACTGGGGACTCTGGCTCGTTTATCGGCGGCAGCTGCGCGGGGTCGCCCATAAACAAAGTTGGAGTTTCTTTCTCTTCTATCAGAGCCATAAGTTCAGAATCGACCATTGAGGCTTCGTCAACTACTACTAAACCAAAGTCACTAAAAAAAGGTTCTCTACTCCATTCGTTAGCCTTCAGCTTCTGGCGACCAAGAGCGTCATATTCTCCCGGCATTACATGCAATAAACTGTGCAAGGTAGTAATATACACGTTTTGCAAATTGTACTCTTGTGCCATTCTTCTTAACACATGCACCGCTTTGTGGGTAGGGGCACAGATAGCAATTTTGCCTATTGGCTGCAAGGCTTTGATAATTCGTTGGGCGCAGAAGGTTTTACCAGTTCCGGCATACCCGCGCAAAACGAAGGGGCTTGAGGGGTCTTTAAACCAGGCGATGCAAGCGTCAAAAGCTTCTTTCTGTTGTGCTGATAGCTCGGCAAATAGCTCACTTTTCAAATTCGTTAAAAGCATATATTTACGTTGGTTAATTAATTCCTAACCAAGTTAACACTACCTATCACCCCATAGCTTTACTGTTGCTTTTCTTCAAGTGTTAGTAGTCAAAACACAAATAAGATTGAATTGATACTCCCACCCATCAGTCAAATCCTTAATCATTTCCCAATCCATCACCGCGATCGCCGTAAAAATTCCCGCCGACGGGAAATATTAATTTTTGGCTTTTGATTTATTCAAATCACAGCCAAAAACGGCAACGACAGCGCGTGCGCTGCAAATTGATTATGAAACGTTTCAGAAATTGGCAGATTGAAAATAGCCAAAAATGCAGCTTTTACTTTCTTAGACTTCTATCATCTCCCGTAGAATTCCAAAAAGTCGCATTTACTTCCAAGCAAATTAGCCACACTGAATGCGAAGGCGCTAAATTTCAACTATTTCTCGTCGGCGGGAAAAATTAGCTTTGAATTAATAAGGCGTAATCTCAGCCAATTAAAAAGCATTCCCCCTCACATGTGCGAAGAGTTCATCTTCTGCGGTCGTGACGACAATATTTCCAGACGTTACATCCCAACCCGTCATCTCGCCAGCAAAAATCACGTCACCCGAAAGTAATCGCACCTCCGGCAACCAAGATAATTACTGATGTCGCAGCCGTCGTTCTCGAACTGTAGGAGCGAAATTGGCTCTTTTAGTGTGCCGTTACTGGCAGTGTCGCTTGGGGGCTGTAACTGTGTAACCGCTCGTAACTCTGGTTCGGTTACACCCTTAAAGGCTTGAGTTGCCTCAATTTTTTCATTTGAAATTTAAAAGCCTCAAACCCTTTCTGAACCGTATTAAATTGCTGCACCAAAAAAATCTATAGGTTAATTGGTACTTTGAGAATTACAAAAAATGTTGATTGTTAGAATGCTTACCTAGTAAGATTTTCAGCCTTAGCTTAACTCTCTGTACGATTGCTCATTTACCCCCGTCCGCTACTGCTGTGCCAATTGACCTTTTATAAACCGGACGTATACGGCAAAGCGTTAATTTAGTAGTTGATTTTACAGAGGACAAAACTAGCTTACTTAAATTAAGCTCTATTAGACCATCAAAAAGCTGGTTGAATGAAAGAACTACAGCCTAAGCTACTGCATCTCCAATCAAAAACTTTAATTGATTTACCATCAAAATTTTATACGCTCAGTATTGGCAAGCTTGGGTCTGAGTCTACTCCCGATATTGATCTTGCTGATTTCCCTGGTTACAAGTAGCAATAATTACTGGCATTGGAATATTGGCTTTAATGATTGTTACTGCTGCCTACGATCATTGGCGAGTAAGCCTTGGATAGTGTGTTAGATTCAAGCCCCATGATAACCAAAAAGTTTTATACGGAAATGACTGTTGGAAATAATCAAAATGCGTTTTATATTTATTGACTTGCCAATGCTATTACTTAAGTGGCTGCTGACGGTCTTAGTTTTTTGTACTCCCATTTTAGGATTCTGGCTAGCCTCATCACTAATCGCTTATAGTAATGGACCAATTTTACTTTCAGTATTTTCAGGAGTGCTGTTATTTCCCTTGTTACCAATAATTTGGGAACTAAAAGCGAATATAGGTCAACAGAAATCTCGGATTTTAACTTGGGGAGACAGACTCATCCTTCGGACTCTTGCGTTGAACCTGATTTTCATCACTTGCTTACTAGCTCTGCGTCCTCAAACTGCATTTATAGCTCTTTCCACTCGTGGAGATTGGATGTTGCAAAATATGCGGGGTGTGGAAGTTGAGTTTGTTCGTAAGGTGTTGTTTAAAACAGCGAATTCCCTTGAGTGGCTATATTTAGCTGTAAATAACAACCCTTATGAACAGTACGCCAAAAATACAAAAAATCAGATACCAGCTCCTCAACCTCAAACAATATCCCAAGGATCTTTACCAAATAATTCAGCTACACAGCATTCTGGGTTATGGCCTTGGAAAGACGGCACTCTCCATCCCGCAGTCGCCAATATGCCTGCTGATATGGAAATTAGTATTGAATCAGTAGCTCACTACATCGCTCAACAAGAACCAGACCCCTACCTTCGTATCAAAGCATTACATGACTACGTGGCTGATCGAATTGCCTATGATGCCCCAGCTTATTTTAACCATGACTTTCCACCTCAAGATGCCCAAACTGTTTTTCAAACCCGTAAGGCTGTTTGTGCTGGGTATGCGAAATTGTTAACGGCTTTAGGTGAGGCTATTGGTGAAGAGATTGTTTACGTGGTGGGCAAGTCTCGTAGTCAGATTAGCGACCTCAGCGGTGGTAGTCATGCCTGGAATGCTGCCAAGATTAAAGGACAGTGGTATCTGATTGATGCTACTTGGGATAGTGGAGACGTTAATTCATCTTCATCTGGATTTACGAAGCATTACCGCACCGACTACCTATTCGCACCGCCAGAAGTGCTGATAATTAACCACTTCCCTGATGAGCCAGCTTGGCAACTTCTAGCAACGCCGCTAGAACGTGGTGAATTTCTGCGACAACCCATGATGCAACCTAAATTTTTTGCTGAGGGACTAAAATTAATTTCCCCAAGCCGCTCTCAAACAGATGTTCGTGACACAGCTGTTATTCAAATTGAAAATCCAAATCAGCGCTGGCTGATAGCTAGCTATGCTAAAAAAGGAGAGCAACATTCCACAAACTGTAGTAAACAGACTACCCCGGCAACACAAGTATCCTGTCCCCTTTCTAATACCGGAACTTATGAAGTTAACTTATTTAGTTCTAATCAACGGTACGGTAAATATGGCTATGTAGGGCAATTGGAATTTAATAAACAGTAGACGTTTTAAATTGACTCACCTGCTTTTAGGCAGAGCGTAATTTATTCAGCAGCCTTTCCCGGCATCGGGAATAACTTCTAGTTTTTATTATCGATAATTTTGCCCCAAAATAGCCAAAAAAGGTGGCTTTAACTTTCTTAGACTTTTAATAACTCCCGCAGAGCGTTGGAAACTCGCATTTACTTCTAAATGATTTAAATGCGATCTCCCTAAATTTGAATTTTTCCCGCCGACGGGAAAAATATCACCCCCTACTGTACATTAACTAATTATTTGTCCATTTAACAAAATATTGTCGCAAAACAGTTAAGTAGCTAAAAGCCTGACTTAACAAAGGTTATGGCAGATTTTTGACTCTTCTCAATTCTCACAACGTTATTTTGCCTGGATTAACAAATTAGATGTCCAACTTCGGAAATTTCAATTAAATATCATTTCACAAAAACCGGGAGGTCTGCTATCGTGACACACAATCTGTTAACAGTGACAAATAATTAGTTAATGTACAGAATTCCAAATTGCTCAAAGCGATGAAACTTATCAAGAATTAAACACACGAATATATAAACGTAAGTTCGATAAATATATCTCAGATGAAGACCGACAAGATTTTTTAGATGTAGTTAAAAAATACAGTCAATTTATAGAAATTAAATCTCAAATAAACATCTGTAGAGACCCAGACGACAACAAATTTTTATAACTTGCTTTCATATGCCAACGCAGAGTTTTTAATCACAGGAGATCAAGACCTTTTATCACTCAAGACCCTAGCCGAATATCAAAACCAGATTATTACTCCCAGAGACTTTCTAGCCATTGATTAATTCACAATTTATACTTAATTATGTTTATACTGCACACGTCATGCACACGGAAGATAAATATGAGAGTCTCAACAGTGAACATTCATGATTAGCACTTGACACATTGGCAGCGATCGCCCATATTCGATTCGTTACCGTTTTTTGGCTCGGTTTTTTCTGACCACGCGCCACCAAAACTAAATATTACCCCTCAAGATAATCTGCGATCGCTGCGGTCATCGGATATTGCCCTGTTAAATTGATTTAACATCGCTTCTGCTACTTCTGGTTCTTTTTTAACAGTTGCTAACTTTTCCCGTACATCACGGGGCGTGAGTTTCTACCCACAATGACATACCTGTGCGGCGGATTGCGGCTAATAACCCCATATTTGTTAAGACAGCAATCATGAAAACCAACTTGGTCTTGTCCACCGTAGCCGAGATATCCATCCCGAAGTTCCAACTTCTCTGGGGTAAATTCTACATATTGGTCAAAAGTAATACTAGCAGGTTCAAGCCTGGGTTGCGGGAGTTCTGGTTTATCGTTTGTCATGATAAATGCAAGCTGCAAGCTGTTTATAAGTTTTTGGATCGCGCATCAGCAGTAATTAATCAAAAGCAAAATTTTCACGTATTGATATTATATCTACTGCAATTAAAACTGCATTTTTTGCAGTAATTTTGATGTTTCTTCAATCAAACCCCTTAGTAGCTTGGCTTTGGTAAGTCCGGTATATTCACAAAGCTCCTCTAATTTATCGTAGGTTTCTGGATCTAAATCAATAGTGATGCGAGTTATTTTTTCAGGCTTTTGCGTTTTTAACTTATCCAGTAAATTCGGTTCTTTGGATAATGCATCGCGTTTGTGTGGTTGTGTATTTTCAGCTTTTTGTAATTGTTTTTTTTGTTTTGGTTTGGTTGTTGGCTGCGACAACTCTTCGTCAGATTTTACTTGTGAATACAAGTCTGAAAGAGAACGCCTGGTTTTTTTGATGTTCATCTTGCCAACCTCAAAATTTCTGCAAATAATTTCTGATAATCAGATGCAGCTTCTTGCGTTCCCTTCATACTCCACACGGTTTCTCCTTGGAGGAAGGCATCAGCGATCGCTTGTCGTTGATAAATTATTTGTTTAAATGCAACAGCGGGTTCTAGCTGGGTGATAACTTCTTGAGCCTCCTTCAACAGTTTTGTGTTTTTAACTGCCTTGTTGATAACGACCCCTGCTTTTGGTAAACCGCCTCGCGCCATTTGAGTTTGCTTGACAATTCGCACTGCGGCTGCTGCTGACATCAAATCAAGCCCGCTGGGGGTGATTGGAATTACTGCAAAAAATGCAGTAAGTAAAACACACCTGGTCGCCTCTCCTAAGCTACCGGGACAGTCTACAACTAGATATTCGCATTGCTTTTCTAGCTCTGGAATTTCTTCCGCTAATTGGTCGGGGTCGGTGATGCGATGGCATTTGATATCCATTTCTAACGCCTCCAACCATGCAGAGGTGCTAGCTTGGCTATCGGCATCAACTACTGCCACCGAGCGCTTCTTAATCGCTAACAACCAATAAATAAAATGCAAGGCTAGCGTAGACTTCCCGACGCCACCCTTTAAGTTGGTAAAACAAATTACTGCCATTTTTACTGCATTTTTCTACTGCAATTACACTATAGCCGATGGTGCATCATCTGTACAAGAATGCAGTAAATTTCCCGCTACCGGGAAAAATCAGCGCCTTCCCCTCATCACTGCTTTAAGTGCCAAGGGATTAAAGTCTAAAATCTTTCCATCTGTAAATAATTGATATCCGGCTGAACAACACGAAGCTGTAATCAAAAATGTTAAAAGGCTAATCGGAGCCAAAATTATAGTTCCGGTAGCAATTGCCAGTGCTACTCCTACGGCTATCAAAACCCATCCGAAAATCCGAATTTGTCCCCCATAAATCAATATTAATATTCCAATAATGCTTGGAATAATAAGAGGGGCATTAAGGAAACCACCGATGGCAATATTAGCTGCTAAAAAACAGAGTCCCCCAATCATCATGACTAAACCCAGTAACTTAGTAATAAGCGTTATTGGAATTTCAGCTTCTGTGGTAGCAGCAGACGTAATTTTTGTTGGGGCAGTATTGTTTGTAGAATTTGTTGCTTGGGGAGTAGCAGCATTTTGTTGCTTCACCCGAAACATAAAAGTTATTTTGTCTCCCTGACCCAGTGAAATTGTGTCTCCTGAATTTAAAGTCCAGAAAATTTTCGGCTGCAATTTTACGCCATTTACAAAAGTGCCGTTAGAACTTCCCATATCGGTAATGTGGTATTCATCATTATTTATCCAAATCTGGGCGTGATTTCTGCTGACAATATCTGAATTTGGTAAAACAGAAACATCAATGTCTATCGGTTTTTCGCCATCTGGCTTGCCAATGATAAAAATAGAACGATTTGCCAAGAGCGCAAACACTCTGTTGGTTTGGATATGTAGTAGTTCTAACGATGCACTCATAAATTAATTTTTATTAAATCTTTTTTCCAGACTCTCCTACCCAACCCCAAAAATGTCAGGGTGAAAATCCTGAATCCAGATTCAACATGCATGTGGAGTTAAATCCGTATGCTGACGGAGGAATATTTTAATTAAAAGTGCGATAAGCGAATTGTGTGCAGTTTCCCTTTCGACGGTAATTACTTCACGTCCACTTATTTACAAAGATTCTAGCTATCAGTATAGCTACAATTAAAAACTATACGCCTTGCCTCACAGGTCGCAGTGTGTGTGTTCTGCGCTATTTGAACACGCGGACAAGGAAGTCTCGTCATTTCCCTTTCGCCGAGAAAATAAACGATTTAAATTAATTCATCGTGCTGACCAACGCGAACGACCAAGGGATATCATCAATATCTAATTCATCTACTAGATAAGTAATTTCTGGATAATTAAAACCTTAAGCTCTATACATAGAAGCTACGTACCAATTATTTTTGTTTTGCCCGAAAGTGAGAGTGCGTTTGCCCGTTGCTTAATCAAAAGTTTGTTTCTTCAATTGTTGCCAGGGCAAGTATCTTATTGACCTTATTGTGAAACTGAAGGATCTGCTTCAAGTCTTTGTGATGGTTGTCGTACTTCCCACAAGCATTGCTTTTGATTCGGTTGATTGTAATTAATTGCCATAGTGAAAGTACGCCGAGTCACAACGTTATTGCCGAAATACACAACAGCCTTAGTATAGTTTCTTTGGGCAAGCGCTGTCCATTGCAAGGCATTGTTTGCACTAGGCTGATCCGGAGCAAAGCGCATTTTATAACGAACCTGTTGTTCATTGTCTTCGGGAGTAACAGATAACAGTCCTTGAACAATGTCTGCCGCTCGCTCTAACAAATCGGCGGATATAAAGCTGCAACTATTATTGTTGTCTCCTTTAACTAATGCTAATTTGGGACGGTCAAATGAAGACTCTACTCGCTGGGCTTGGACTTTATTATCAAAGAAGAAGATTAAAGAAATAGATACTATCAAATAAATAGCCTTTTTCATGATTGCAAATATTTGTTTGTATAACTTATTCTTAACAGCATAAACATTGTTGTTGACCGCAAACGTCTACCAATAGAATTGGTAAAG
>NZ_JBPAOH010000098.1:0-29896 GCF_050875635.1 Tolypothrix sp. VBCCA 56010 | reverse complement strand
GGAATAATAATATCCCTGACCAACCTACGAATACGAAGCGATCGCGCTTCAACCAGTCGTCTAGTACGTCAAACCACCCTCTACTGGGGGCGCGTCCTACTGCAATGGTCATTTCACTAAAATCCTCTTTTTTCCTAAAATTGCGACGTTTTTCACGTTTTGAGGAATTAACGTTTTTTTGACACTCTCACCAGCTTACATGCTGCTGAGATTCTGAGATGCCGACTTAATCAGCGCCATTTCTCAGTTGTGCCTTCATAATCACCACTTACTGCTAAATTTAGCTTGTGGTAACTTAATGATTCTTAACTTATCACATTTTGCCCGGTTTGCGTCGATCCACGGAAAGTAAATCAGGTATCAAACACGAGACTCTTAATTAATATGAATATCAGAAATTTTACAATTTGACACAGGTTTTCTCAGAAATCTTAAAAGTTAAGTCTTGAAACTGTCCTTGCAATACATCCTCTTGGGATGGCAGACTTTTTTTAGGGAAGATATTACGCGAAGTAGGTAGTTCAATGACGGCATCAACAACCATTAACAAAGGCGATCGCTCCGCTACAAACGTTCTGCATCAAAAAGTTCTCGGTTCTCGTCGGTTCAGCAACTACTTGTGGGCAACTATCGTTACCTTAGGGTCTATAGGCTTTTTGCTGGCAGCGATATCCAGTTACCTCAAAGTCAATTTACTCATAGTTAGCGATCCAACTCAACTGGTATTCGTCCCTCAAGGATTGGTAATGGGGTTATATTCCCTTGCTGGCTTTCTTTTCGCCTTATACCTGTGGTTAGTAATTTTATGGGATGTGGGAGGCGGATACAACGAGTTCGATCGCTCAACTGGCAAAATAAAAATTTTCCGCTGGGGATTTCCTGGCAAAAACCGCCGCATTGACCTTGACTTTGCAGCACAAGATGTGCAATCTGTGCGAGTCGATCTTAAAGAAGGTCTAAATCCGCGTCGCGCTCTTTACCTGCGAGCTAAAGGTCGCCGAGATATTCCCCTAACACGGGTAGGTCAACCATTATCGCTAACAGAGTTAGAAGTTAAAGGCGCCGAGTTAGCCCGCTTTTTGCAAGTTCCCTTAGAAGGACTTTAAAGAATTTTAGATTTTGCGGAAAATCACGACTCGTCGGCAAACAGCAAAAATCGAACTTTCCCAGACTCCTGCGTGGATTAGCAGGACTAAAGCTGCGTGTCACACACATTATTCGTTGAATATTTTGTCGTTAGCAGGCACGAAGAGTGACATTTTGAGCGAGTACAGCGCTCACTAATTAATCTCTCCAAAAAGATTAAATATTCGGCAAACAGCACTGGTGGTTTAAGATAGCATTTTGACGGGTATGCTTAGTACCTGTGTAGTCTTTCATTCCACATGACCGAAAAAGTGGAATGGAAAACTAGCCGAAAATTTTTGTAAGTAACAATGCGCTTAAAAATTCCACAGTTTTTACTTGCTCTAGTGATTGTCGGTGGACTGATGTTGGGGGGATGTTCAGGGCAGCAGTCTGCTTCTAATAACGCTTCCCCATCCTCAAATGCGACCTCAGCAGCTACAGAAGCAAGCACCAAGACAACTACAGAGGCTAGCTCTGTATCTCAAAATACAAATAGTGAGAGTATCCCCGGAATGAAAGATTTACCAAGACTCGAAGGTAAGGCTACTGTGGTGATGACCGTGAAAGGTTCGCCGATTACTATCGAAGTAGACGGCACAAACGCCCCAATTACCGCTGGTAACTTCGTCGATTTGGTGCAACGGGGTGTTTATGATGGGTTATCTTTCCATAGAGTAGTGCGCCAACCGCAACCGTTTGTGGCTCAAGGTGGCGATCCCAAAAGTAAAGACCCGAAGACACCAGCACAACTTTTGGGAACAGGTGGTTTTGTTGACCCAAAAACTGGAACTGAGCGCTCTATACCTTTAGAAATTAAGCCAAAAGGTGCCCAGCAGCCAGTATACAGCAAGACGATTACTGAAACGCCTGTTTTGACACATAAACTTGGTGCGGTAGCAATGGCGCGATCGCAACAACCAGACTCTGCTTCCTCCCAGTTTTATTTTGCACTTGCCGATCTCGCCTTTCTAGATGGTAACTACGCCGTATTTGGCAATGTCACCCAAGGAATGGATGTAGTTAACAAAATTCAGCAAGGCGATCGCATTGACTCGGCTAAAGTCACCCAAGGTACAGAAAACTTGAAAAATGGCGGTAAGTAACCTTCGAGATTGTTAGTTGTTGGTGGTTAGTTGTTATTTGTCAAAAACTACAACTAACCACTCCCCACTCCCTACTCCCCACTCCCTAGAATTGCTTGATGTTGTTGTCACTGGTATTGGTCTTGTTTCCGCTTTGGGTACAAGCTTAGAGGATAGTTGGCAGCAGTTAATTGCTGGTAAATCTGGAATTGAATTACATCAACCATTTCCAGATTTAGAACCACGTCCTCTAGGATTGATTGGTAAGCAACCAGTTGAGTTAAGAATGCTAACGAAGTTGGTTGTTGATTCGGCTTTGAAAGATGCTGGATTAATTCAGCCTTTGTCCGATTGTGGCGTTGTCATCGGCTCAAGTCGCAGTCATCAAGCTTCCTGGGAAGAGATGGCAAGAAAGACTTGGGCGACGGGCGTGGGGGACAAGGGGGACAAGGGGACAAGGAGACAAGGAGACAAGGAGAATAATTCTTCTTTCCACCCCTCTTCCCATCCCCCCCTCTCCCCCTCTCCCCATCCCCCCCTCCCCCCATCCCTCCCTCCTCTTTCTTGGTTGGACACTTTGCCGCATATGAATGCGATCGCCGCAGCGCGACAAATCGGGGCAACTGGGATAGTTTTAGCACCGATGGCTGCATGTGCTACAGGAATTTGGGCGATCGCTCAAGCAGTTTTACTCATCCAAACTGGGCAATGTCAGCGAGTAATTGTCGGCGCAGTCGAAGCACCGGTTACACCGCTAACCATAACTGGGTTTCAGCAAATGGGTGCAAGCGCGAAAACAGGGGCTTATCCGTTTGATAAACACCGTGAAGGCTTGGTTTTAGGCGAAGGTGCCGCTGTGTTTGTCTTGGAATCAGCAGAGTTAGCAAAACAGCGTCAAGCAAAAATATATGGTCAAATTCTCGGTTTTTGCTTGACAGCGGATGCATATCATGCTAACTCGTCAGAGCCTGAGGGAAGAAGTGCGATCGCTTGTGTAAAGCAATGTTTAGAACGCAGTCACTTGACCTTCTCGGATATTGATTACATTCATGCTCACGGTACGGCTACTCAGATGAATGACCGGATAGAGAGTATGGTGATACAGCGGTTATTTCCGAAACAGGTGGCAGTTAGTTCGACTAAAGGCGCTACAGGTCACACATTAGGAGCATCGGGAGCTTTGGGTGTGGCTTTTTCCCTTTTGGCATTAAAGAATCAAATTTTACCGCCTTGTGTAGGGCTGAAAGTAGCTGAGTTTGATTTAGATTTCGTAACGACAGCGCGTGAAGCTGAAATTCGGCAAGTGTTGTGTTTGAGTTTTGGGTTTGGCGGACAGAATGCGGCGATCGCGTTGGCTAAAGAGTTTTCCTCTGCGGAAAGATGATATGCCACAATACAACCAAAATTATAACCTTTGGGTTTCAATATCTTCCTTTGAAGCGATCGCCCAATGTGCGAAAATCGATATCATAATAAAAGTCGAGAAAACTTAAAATTTGTTTACCAAATGCTGATTTCCTCCTCTGGCTTGTCTAAGGTAAAAGACTCAGTAACAGAAAAAATTTTATTTGGCAACGAACCCTCTGCCGAATTATTTGCCATTCTTACTGTTTACTTAGTCCAAGGAATCTTAGGCTTGGCGCGTTTAGCAGTCAGCTTTTTCCTCAAAGATGAACTGTTGCTGAGTCCGGCTCAGGTTGCAGCACTAATGGGTATTGTCGCTATACCTTGGGTTATCAAGCCACTGTTTGGTTTTATTTCCGATGGCTTGCCGATCTTTGGCTACCGTCGGCGTCCATACTTGGTTTTATCAGGGATACTCGGAGCAATTTCTTGGGTGAGCCTCGCAACAATTGTTCATACTGCCTGGGCAGCTACTAGTGCGATCGCTCTTAGTTCTTTATCTGTCGCCGTCAGTGATGTCATAGTTGACTCACTGGTTGTCGAACGCGCTAGAGGAGAATCTCAAGCAAAAGCTGGTTCCCTACAATCCCTTACATGGGGTACTTTCGCCTTCGGAGGTTTGCTCACAGCTTACTTTAGCGGAATGCTCCTAGAGCATTTCACTACCCGCAATATATTTTTGATTACAGCCTCATTTCCCCTCATCGTTTCCGGGGTAGCTTGGTTGATTGCGGAAACACCCGTAAGCAAAACCCAACATCATAGGCAGTTTCCCACCCTTCGCACGCACCAAGACGAAGACTGCCTCACCAAGGAAGATAACAATAGCAGCAACTCCCCAACAATCAAGCATCAGTTGGGGCAATTATGCAAAGCCGTTTCTCAAAAAGCGATTTGGCTACCAACAGCGTTTCTCTTCATCTTGCAAGCAACGCCAAGCACTGAATCAGCCTTTTTCTTTTTCAGTACCAACGAACTACACTTTCAACCAGAATTTTTAGGGCAAGTGCGTTTGGTAACGAGTATTGCCTCTGTTGTTGGTGTCTGGATTTTTCAGCGTTTCCTGAAAACCGTTCCGTTTCGCGTCATCTTTGGCTGGAGTACGGTTATTTCTACAGTTTTGGGAATGACAATGCTACTGCTGGTAACTCACACAAATCGGGCTTTGGGTATAGATGACCACTGGTTTAGTATCGGTGATAATCTCATTGTCGCAGTGATGGCGCAAATTGCTTATATGCCAGTATTGGTGCTAGCAGCGAGGCTGTGTCCCCCAGGAGTGGAAGCTACATTATTTGCCCTCTTAATGTCGATTACAAACTTAGCTGGACTAATTTCCCAGGAGTTAGGGGCAGTACTGATGCATCAGCTAGGCATTACCGAGACAAACTTCGATGCTATGTGGTTGTTAGTAGTCATTGCTAACCTCAGTCACCTTTTACCGTTGCCATTCCTCAGCTGGCTGCCGACTGCGGACTCCCAAAGCGAAATAGCAAAAACATTGCCCCCAACATCAGCAAACAATACAGAACAAGCATTTGTACCTGATTTGATGCCTGAATTGATGATGCGAGAACTAAAGTCAGAAGTAGTTGAGTAGCAAGAAATTGGAGACTAAGAATTAGGGACTGGGGACTAGTAAATTTCCCCATTCCTAATTGCCAATTTTCAATCCCAAATTCCAATAACTGGAGACTGGGGACTAGAAATTAGGGAGTGGGAAATTTCCCCAATTTTTAATTGCCAATTTTCATCCAAAATCCGTCTTGAAAAGCTTTGATGCCTTCTCCCAGAGGGAGACGCTCCGCGAACGGCAACTTTGCATAATCGCGAACCGAGGAAACCTCCGCTCAAACTTTTCGCAAAATTTAAAATCCAAAATAAAATTGATATGCAGACTTTTCAACTTTACGAACACGCTTTGACAATTAGCGTGCATCAAGATAAAGTCGGACACCCCTATCGTTATTTATACATGGGTGCGGCTGATGCCAAAACTGGTAATGCACCTTTGCAAGCTTTTGTCAAGGTAGATTTAGAATCTGGGGAAAAACAACTTTGGAGTGCTGCACCGCGTGGGTTTGTCAGTTAGCCGATTTTTGTACCGCGTCCAGGTTCTGACAAAGAAGATGATGGCTGGGTCTTGGCTTTAGTTTATGATTCGACTCATCACCGTTCAGATGTGGTGATTTTAGATGCTAGTGATTTTAATAAAAGACCAGTTGCACGGCTGCATCTAAAACATCATATTCCCTATGGTTTGCATGGCAGCTTTACGAATGAAGTGTTTGCACCACTTAATTGAGAAATGAGGATAGGTAGATCGCCCATGAAGAGATTTTAGTATTTATCAGGGGCGATCGCTCGACAACTAGAGAATAAGATATCGTGCGATCGCTTGGCGTTTCAGTCAAAAATTCTAGAGTTTGAGTCATTGCCCATTTGGATTGAATAGTTAAGTATAGAGTTACAGGGATTTGCCGAACATAGCTCTAGAGACCATCTGACATGCAGCATACGGCGACTTGTTCAATCAGATTTTTTTAATTATGAATTATAAATTATAAATTAATAATTATTTGGTCAACCTTATCAACCAACATAAAAACTAAAAATGGCACGATACAGAAACAATTTGCCGCAATTATCGAGTGATTTGTTCCTTACTGATGGTGGGATTGAAACCACGCTGATCTTTCGTGAAGGACTGGAGTTACCTGAGTTCGCGGCGTTTGATTTGTTAAAGTCTGACGCCGGGTATAAGGCTCTTGAGAAGTACTTCCACACCTATGCCACCCTTGCCAGAGATTATGAAGTCGGACTTGTTCTAGAGAGTGCGACCTGGCGTGCGAATTCAGATTGGGGCACAAAACTTGGCTATGACCGTGAAGCCTTAGCTCATATGAACCGTAGGGCGATCGCACTACTCCATGACATTCGCAATAAATACGAGACTGAGAAAACCAGGATGGTAATTAGTGGATGCCTTGGACCTCGTGGTGATGGCTATAATCCTGCTGACTTGATGACCCCTGATGAGGCACAGCAGTATCACCGACCGCAAATTGAAATATTTCATGATGCCGATGCAGACCTGGTAACTGCGATCACCATGAATTATGTCGAAGAAGCGATTGGTATTGCCCGTGCAGCTAAATCAGCCGGGATGCCCGTCGCGATCTCCTTTACGGTTGAAACCGATGGCAGATTGCCAACAAAGCAAACTCTCTTGGAGGCGATCGCCCAAGTCGATGTCGCCACAGACTATGCACCTGCCTATTACATGATTAATTGTGCCCATCCAACTCACTTCGCAAGTGTGCTAAAAATTGGCGAACCGTGGTTAGACAGAATTCGCGGCATCCGAGCTAATGCTTCCACTAAGAGTCATGCAGAACTGAATGAAGCGACGGAATTAGATGACGGCAACCCTCTTGAACTCGGCAATCAATACCGCGAGTTGAGAGATTCATTGAAGAATTTAAACGTCTTGGGGGGTTGCTGTGGAACCGATCATCGTCATGTCGAAGCAATCTGCAAAGCGTGTATGCCGCTGTTGTGGACACATCTTTCAGAGGAACAATTACAGATTCAGAAATCACCCATTGACGACTAAACTAAGCAATGAAAGTTTTTGTCGTCAACTCAAGTCTCAATTTTAGACTGATGCACAGGTGAGAAGAAAAATTTAATCAGACATTACAAGCTATGTCTCTACCCATTGTGTATTACATTCGATTGAAAAACCTTTTAACTAGTAACTTAGAAAACTAAAATAAGCCTCTGCTAAACGGTATATGTACACAGTCGCGTAATATTGGCTCTTTAGAATGAGGGAACTACAATATTAGCTTTATAAACTGATACCTGTAGATTTACGTGATGTGCGTCATCAAATTTAACTTATGGCTGGTAAAACTGATAAGAAAAGTGCTGCTCATGACGAAGATTCAACTAAAAAAACGTCTCAGAAGAATGCAGCAGATACAACAAATGACAATGGGGATAGCCAAGAGCTAGATTCACTGATTTCTACCCTAGAGGGAGATTTATCTGCATTAGACAATGATGCTGCTTTCAGTTTGCTGGATCATTGGTATGACGCTTTACATAAAGCTTCGGAACCAGAAATCAAAGAGATAGCTACTAACCTCAAGGATTTAAAAAAACTCCTCAAAAGTGGTAAAGCTACTGGTCATGAAATTGGTGAGATAATAAGTGAAATCGGCGAACAAACAGCTGAGGTTTCATCTGATGCGCCTAAGGGTTTGAAAACTCCAATCAAAAAATTGGGTACTCAACTTAGAAAAATAGGCACTTCACTAGGCAAAGCGGAAGACAAAGAGCATATTGAACACATTGAGTCTCTGGTAGAAACACTTGAAGGTGATTTAACTTCAATTGATTCTGAGACGGCTGTTGGTGCGATCGACGAGTGGTACAATTTGCTTCACAAGTCAGACAATGATAATTACAAAGAAATCGCCAATGAACTTAAGAAACTCAAGCAACTCCTCAAGCGCAGCAATCCCAAAGGTGCTGATATAGGTGAGGTACTCATCTTACTTGGCGAACAAACTCAAGAAGCTGGAAAAGAAGCTCCACGGGGAATTAAAGGTCCAGTTCAAAGATTGGGTAAACTACTGAGTAAAGCTGGTAAATCTTTCGAGTAATATCATGTCCGTTAAATTAACAGTAATAAAAACACCGTAACTGTGGTAGAGACGTTCCACACTCCCACGTCTCTACAATGTGTGCGGAACGTTCCTGCTACAATTCCTTTGTCCTAAACTGAGCGTGCATCATGTCCAAAGGCTTCGGTAAACCCCAATCCCGAAAAAATATAAAAATTACTTTGCAATTGTGAAATTTGATGCTGTTAGAGTTGCTTTATTTAGTAAACGAGCGAATTGTCCCCCGTCTTGGAAACCTGTTTCAATACCGTTAGGATTGTAAAATAAAAAGCCACTACTAGGGACATAAGTAATAAAAGCATAACTACTTTGTGCTTCTTCGATGCTATTTACAGAAGCAAAACTTATCTCATTTCCTAATGCTGAGAAAGTTGCTTTTTCTAAAATTATTGTGTCATCGCTGGAATTAAAGTCAATAATAGTATCAATACCCATTGAAACGTCAAAAGGTTTACCACTACCAAAGAAAAATTGGTCTAGTCCTGCTTGTCCTTCTAGGTAATTGTTCCCTGCCAATCCTTTAATAACATCATTACCGTTTCCACCCCTGATAATGTCATCTAATGCTGTGCCAACCAGAGGATTACTTTGGCTATTTAATACTGTTGTGGAAATATCCTGCCCTTTGATAATGTTACCACTCACTTCCGGAAAAACGGGTTCTTCTGTACCATCATCAAAGCGAACTTTTATGCTGAATGGGTCAATTCCTAGATTAATTGGTAAAGTTACCGCATTAATACTTAATTTACCAGTTGCAGAGCCTTTTGCATCGTTTGAAAATTCAATTGGATTGTAAGGAAGTGTCATTGCACTAGAATTCAAGTTCAAGCTTAAATTTCCTTCTTTTAATACATCAACTTTTACTTGAAATGGAACTGATGCTTTATATGAAGATTTATAACTTAACTCGAATTGAAATACTTCATTCGGGTCAATTTTGTACTTCTCTAACAATCCACTGGCTTTGATTGCATCTATAACTGCTTCTTTCTCAGAAAAGTTTATATCGCTAATATTATTGTGATTTTGCTCGTCTTCTGATATTGTGATATCAATACCACCAGCTAACTTTAAAACAAGGTCTTTATTATCTTTTACGGTTCCATTACTGTAGAAAAAACCTGTTTCACTATATTCTCTAACTCCATATGGCATTGCTAGCCCAGCACTCCCTGTAAGATATTCAAAGCTACCACTGTCACTGCCGAAAACCGCAGTATAATATACACTTGTCAACACATCAGTAAGTACACCAGGAATCGCTTGTGCTTCAAGTGACGCAGTAGCTTCTAGATTGAACGTCAGGGGTACTACTACTTCATTGTTACCTTCAATCGTGTAACTTGTTACATATATAGTCGTAGAACCCGCGTGGTTTCCTGGAGCCATTTTATCCGAACTTGCAAATGTAAAAAGGTTGCCAGATTTATCACCATTAGCACTAGCTTTTGAAACCCCTTCATACAATACAAGGGGTAATTTTACTTCGACTTTGGCTTCTCTGATTTCGCCTTCCAGACTAATATCGAATGTATCAGGATTAACAAAGGCAGTAGTTTTTACTGAAGTCATTTGTTCACAAAGATTATGTGTTTAATAAAACTAAAATCTTATATTAATTATTGACTGATACAATCATGGTGGTTACTTAAAAATTAATATTTTTTTCAGCTCATCCCACTTTTTTTCGGGGTGGATGAGCTGAAGACGGTGCTTGTATGAATTGAGCCTTGGTCTTGGACGACAACAGTAATTACACCAGTTTCAACAGAATCGTTGTTAGGCATGAGAGCGCTTCTCAATCCATAAGAGTGATGTCGGAATCACTTTTGTTTAATTTCATATTTCAGCTATTGCTATATTCTCAAATCTTTCAAAAAACTGTAACGAAATTTACAAAATATCGGTTTTTTAGGAAAAAAAAGGATAAGCTAGCCATATGTATATATCCGGTTCGCGTGGATACCGCGATTGGGAGAAGATTTTATGGTTTCAACACCCCTGTTATCGCACTCAAGTCCAACTCCGGCGCATATTTGCCCATTTGACCAAGCTTGTAGTTACTTAGAGGCAGCGGCGAAAGAATTAAATTTAGATCCGGGTATGTTGGAAATACTCAGCAACCCGCGTAAAGTAGTTACAGTTTCCATTCCTGTAAAACGGGATAACGGTGAAGTGCAAGTTCTCGCTGGACATCGGGTGCAGCACTGCGATATTTTGGGACCCTACAAAGGTGGCATTCGCTACCATCCGGCGGTGACATTGCGGGAGGTGTCAGCACTGGCAATGTTAATGACCTGGAAATGTGCGTTGCTAGGTATTCCCTACGGTGGTGGTAAGGGAGGTATTGCGATAGATCCAAAACGTTACAGCGTCGGCGAATTAGAACGAATTACCCGACGTTATATGAGCGAGTTGATTAAAGATATCGGTCCGAGTGTGGATATACCTGCACCAGATATGGGTACTTCAGCCCGTGAGATGGCTTGGATGATGGATACCTACTCTGTAAATGTTGGTCATGCCGTGCCTGGGGTTGTGACTGGTAAACCGCTTTCGATTGGGGGTTCGCGGGGACGGGAAATGGCAACCGGACGCGGTGTAATGATTGTAGTACGTGAGGCGTTAAGCGATCGCGAATCATCCCTAGCCAATGCGCGGATAGTAATTCAAGGTTTTGGTAATGTCGGTAGTGCAGCAGCTTTATTGCTACATGAAGCGGGAGCGAAAGTTATCGCCGTTTCCACAGGTTCGGGAGGAGTTTTTTCGGAAGCTGGTCTTGATATCCTTGCATTGAAAGCTTATGCTGCCCAGAACCGTAAAAGTCTTGTTGGTTTCCCGCAAGCATCACCAATTAGCAATGAGGAGTTACTAACTTTACCTTGTGATGTGCTAATTCCCGCAGCTTTGGAAAATCAAATCACTGAGAAAAATGTGAATCAAATCCAAGCCAAAATTGTTGCAGAAGCGGCTAATGGTCCTGTGACGCTTGAGGCAGATCGATCGCTCTTAGCGCGGGGTGTAACCGTGTTACCGGATATTTTAGCGAATGCGGGCGGAGTTGTGGTGAGTTATTTAGAGTGGGTACAAGGTCTTTCTTACCTATTTTGGGATGAGGAACGCGTCAATCGGGAAATGGAACAGTTAATGGTGCAAGCTTACGTAAGAGTGATGCAACAATCGAAGGTGCAGCAAATTTCTCTGCGGTTAGCAGCTTACACGCTGGGGGTTGGTCGTGTAGCGCAAGCATTGAGCGATCGCGGACTTTATCCTTAAATTCAACGTATTGTAGAGACGTTCGGTTCGGAACGTCTCTACAATAGACAATTGAGTGGAAAACAATTATGCGTTGCCCGAAGTGTAGGGACAATTCATGAATTATCCCTACGACGCAGGACACGACGTTTGTCTAATTCATTCCACGTTGGATGTAACGTCTGATTATTGCATCGGGTTTAACTGTTCGCGAGGAAGCCCAAGTTCAACGGCTTTATTATTAGATTCGCGTGCTTCTTGAGTTCTTCCCAATTTATCTAAGGCATATCCTCTGTTAACCCAAACATAAGGATCTTTCGGTTGAAGTTCTTTGGCTTTATCAAAAGCAACCAACGCTTCATCGTAGCGGTTTAACTCTAACAGCACTGTCCCCTTGTTCACCCAAGCATCATATGAGTCATATCTGCGTTCAATTGCTTTTTCAAACGATTTTAAGGCTTTGTCATAGTCTTTAATATATTGTGCCAGCAAACTTCCTCGCGTAAACCATACTTGATAATCTAGCGGACGAATATTACTGGCTCGATTAAAAGCTAAAAGTGCTTCTTGAGGTTTTCCTAAACCATTAAGAGCATTACCTTTACCAAGTAAAGCTTCATAAAAATTATTGTCAATTTTTAGCGCTTTTTCAAAAGAAGCAAGCGCTTCTGGAAGACGGTTTAATTTTAGTAAGACAGATCCTTTCTCTGTCAAAGCAAGCACATCGTTCGGCTTTCTTCTGAGAAGATCGTCGTAAGATGAGACTGCTTCTTCATAGTATGTCTTTGCAGCTTGTGGTCCATCCAAAAGTTCTGTAACCAAACCTATTTGCTGCCAAATACTTGGTTCATCAGGATTGATTTGCTTCAGTTTTTCCAGAGAATCTGATGCTTCTTTATACTTATTTAAACCAATATAAGCTAATCCCTTTCCACTCCAAGCTTCCGGATTATTTGGGTTAATTCCAAGTACGTTTTCATGTACTTCTAAAGCTTCTTGATATCTGCGTAATTTGTATAAAGCTTTACCTTTATTATTTAAGGTTTTTGGATCGTTAGGTTCAAAAAACAGCGATTTATTATAAGATTCTAAGGCTTGCAAATCGCGACCTACACTTAAAAAAGCATCACCTCTTCCTTTCCAAGCTGCGGCAGAGTTGGGATTTATTGCTATCAGGTTTTGAAATTGTTCGAGAGCTTTCTCTGGTTGACGTATATCAAGTAAACGATTACCCTGATAAGAATAATATAAAGGTCTAATAAATGGATGAATAAATTCTATCAATAATGCGATCGCCCCTAGTGCTGTTACTACAATTGTGATTTTCCCCCATTTTGACCCTGGTAAACTAGCTAGTGTTGTCTTATTATTAGATGTTGGTGGTTGAGTATTTAAATTATTATTAGGAAGATTACTCTGACTGAAAGTTGCAAGTTCCGGTATGTTGAAAGGATTAATTGTATTTGCATTATAAGTTTGGTCTAAACTACGGATAAAATCCTGTTCGTTGATTGCTGTAAACTCACTCAAATCATTGAGAACATCTTCTACAGACTGATAACGTTGTTCGGGATTGCGGTAGACCATTTTTGTTAAAATAGCAGCTAAAGATTCATCAATATCAAGCCCATCAGCCCATATAATGTTATCTTTTTCATCCCGTTTGAAATTTTTGGGTGCTATTTTAGTTAAAAGCTGGATTGCCGTAATACCCAAACCGTATATGTCACTGTGAAAACCTGGTTTTCCTGCCATTTGTTCTGGAGGAGCATATCCACTAGTTCCAATCATTGTCTGGGTATGCTGTTCGTGAGGAGATGAGTAGTTAATGTCTAATTGTTTGACAGCACCAAAGTCAATTAAGACAAACTTCTTGTCTTCCTCCCTTCTCATCACATTCGGGGGTTTGATATCACGATGAATAACATTTATTTGATGCAGATATTTTAAAATAGAGAGAATTTCTCGTAAAAAATTAATAATTCTTGGCTGTGTCCATTGCTGACCAATTAGATTTTGTAGAGCTTCACCATGTATATATTCTTGAACTAAATAATAATTTCTTTGTCCATTTTGTTCGTCTTCAAAATAATTAAAATATTTTGGTATCTGTTGCTTTTGTTGCAAATATTTCAGAATAGCAACTTCTCTTTTAAATAAAAGTTTTGCCGTTTCAATAATATCTGAGTTTTGCGGGTAGAGTTGTTTAACTACACAAGGACAGTTGGATGACATAGTATCTTGAGCAAGATAGGTTATACCAAAGCCTCCTCTTGCTAATTCTTTTATAATCTTGTAGCGTCCAACTAGTAATATTTCCTTCTGTTTCGTCATTTTTAGTTAACTTAGTTTTTGATGCTCAAGCGATATTGTTTAACTAAGCATTCTCAGCGCATTTTTTTGTATATTTTTATGCTCCTCATCTTTTAGCCGTACATATAAATAAACTTATTTATATAATCCGTATCTAAATTTTCTCTTAAATTAAGACCATATATTACTTTCAGCTTAACAAATAATTAATTTTTAGTTTGAATTTACAGCGAATAAAACACGCTTCTACGTTTTTACCCTGAGCCGTGAGTTAAATTTTATTATGATTCTAGTGACTAGAAATAACAATATGTGGTAAATAAACTTTAACTTAAATTAATCATAGTCTGTTCAGTTTTATACAGCGATCGCCTTGAATAACAAAACTTTTGCTGAGGAGTACATAATACTATGATTCTGGACAGGCATAACAGGTGCTTGAATCTAGCTGCTTTGTTGACGTTCGAGGCGTTAATCAGCTTCTCTAGTCATAAAGCTTTAGCTGAAAGCTTGCCTAATGAACTTCTTGAGGCTGAAATACCTTTTCAGGAATTTTTGACTCCTGCTTATAACACTACAGCATCGCCTATTATTCTATCTCAAGTTCCCAACCCTATTCCACCGCTACCACCACGAAGACAGCCAAGTCCGACTCCTGTTCCACCACTACCACCACCACCACAACCAATTCCGACTCCCCAGCCATTACCAGAAATTCCTCTTGATGAAACTCCAATCATTCCTCCTTCATCTCAACCGCGTCCAGAAATTCCTGGAAGCATCACCGTTAAAAGCTTTGAGTTTGAAGGTAACACTGCATTTAATGACGAAAAGTTAAGAAAAGTTACAGAGGAATTTACCAATACACCAATTACTTTCGCGCAACTGCTACAAGTTGAAGCTGCAATCACAAAGCTCTACACTGATGCTGGGTACATCAATTCTGGTGCTTTTATCCCAGCTGACCAAGCTTTTTCTAGAGAGGGTGCAGTAGTCAAAGTTGAGGTTGTTGAAGGTGGAATAGAAGACATTAAAATAACGGGTAATCGACGGTTAAATTCAGAATACATCCGCAGTCGAATTAGACTTGGGGTATCCAAACCCTTGAATCGAAACCGTTTGTTGAAAGCGCTGCAAGTACTGCAAAATAACCCCTTGATTCAAAATCTTTCGGTTGAACTGTCTGTTGGGTCACGTCCGGAACAGAGTTTACTGGAAGTCAAGGTAGTAGAAGCAGACTCGTTTAGAACAGAATTTTTTGTTGATAATGGTCGTGTTCCGAGTGTGGGTAGTTTTCGCAGGGGTGTCCGCATCAACGAAAACAATTTATTTGGGTTTGGCGATCGCGCAAGTGCCCTATATGCTAATACCGATGGCAGTAACACTTTAGATTTGAGTTACTCAGTACCGCTCAATCCTCGCAATGGTACACTTACTTTATCTGGGGGATTCGCAGACACTAATGTCATTGAACCACCTTTCGATCGCATTGATATCGTGGGTGACTATTTTTATGTAGATTTGAGTTACCGCCAGCCGATAATCGAAACTGCTACCCAAGAATTAGCATTGGGTCTATCCTTGTCTCGACAGCAAAGCCAGACTCAAATTTTAGGAGAAAACTATCCCATTTCTTTTGGATCTGACGAGAATGGGGAAACCCGCTTATCAGTGTTGCGGTTTTTTCAGGAATATACACAACGCACTCCCCAGCAAGTTTTAGCTTTTCGTTCTCAATTTAGTCTTGGGGTAGGGTTGTTTGATGCTACTGTCAACAGCCAACCTCCTGATAGTCGGTATTTTTCTTGGAGGGGACAAGGACAGTATGTGCGACTTTTAGCACCGGACACATTGTTTGTATTTCGTTCTGACGCACAGTTTGCAACGAGATCCCTAGTACCTTTAGAGCAATTTAGCATTGGAGGTTTGCAAAGCGTCCGGGGTTATCGTCAGGATCAGTTTTTGGTTGATAATGGCTTTTTTGCTTCAGCGGAAGTGAGATTACCGATTCTGCGGGTAAATCAGGTAAACGGAGTATTGCAAATAGTGCCCTTTATCGATTTTGGCATTGGCTGGAATAGTTCTGGTTATAGCAACCCAGATCCGAATACTTTGGTGGGTACGGGGGTAGGTTTGCAATGGCAAATGGGCAATCAGCTTAATGCGCGTCTTGATTATGGTTTTCCCTTAGTTGATGTTAATTCGAGCGATCGTACTTTGCAAGAGCAAGGTTTGTATTTTTCAGTTAATTACAGTCCTTTTTAAAATTTATTCCCAAAAAAGATGATGAAATATTGGAAAACGCTTTTTCTGTTGACTACCTGTTGCACTCTGGGTTTGATGACCAGCGTTAGAGCGCAAATCACTCCAGTTTTGTAGGGTGTGTTATGCCGCAGGCTAACGCACCATCCGAGATTTGTAGGGTGTGTTATGCCGCAGGCTAACGCACCATCCCAGATTTTCGGTGCGTTAGGACGTTCCGTCCATAACGCACCCTACCAGATTCTTTTTAAAATTTATTCCCGAAAAAATATGATGAAACTGAATTGGAAAACGCTTTTTTTCTTGACTGCGTGTTGCACTCTGGGTTTGATGACTACCGTTAGAGCGCAAGTTTCCTCTGATGGAACATTATCTACCAATGTTACCAGCCCGGATAACTTAAATTTCACCATCAATAATGGCAATCGAGTTGGAGGAAACCTTTTTCACAGCTTCAGAGAATTTTCTGTCCCTAATAATGGTTCGGCTGTTTTCCAAAATTCTTTGGATGTGCAAAATATTATCAGCCGTGTGACCGGAGGTTCTTTATCTCAAATTAATGGTTTGATTCAAAGCCAAGGTAGCGCGAACTTATTTTTACTGAATCCGGCTGGTATTTTCTTTGGACCAAATGCTCGTTTAAATATTGGTGGTTCATTTTTTGCCACCACCGCTGATAGTTTCTTGTTTGAGAACGGATTGGAATTTAGCGCTACCAACCCGCAAGCACCATTGTTAACTGTGAATATTCCCATTGGTTTGCGATTTCGGGATAATCCGGGAAATATTACTAATCAATCTGTGGTGCAGGATAACACTAATTTTACTGTAGGTCTTCAGGTAAATCCAGGAAAATCCTTGGCGCTGGTAGGTGGTAACGTCAGTTTAGAACAGGGTGGAAGTCTGACAGCAGCAGGAGGAAGAATTGAGTTAGGAGGATTGGCAGGAGCGGGAACTGTAGGATTAGACACTACTGGCAATACGTTTAAGTTGAACTTTCCAGCCAATAGTTCGCTCTCGAATATTAGTTTAGCTGATGAAGCACGAGTAGCCGTGCGGGGCAATGGGGGAGGAGACATTGCAGTAAACGCCAATATCTTTACAGCAACCAATGGTGGACGACTGGCAGGCGGCGTTGAAGGTATCGCCACAAGAAACGGAGGCAATATTACTGTCAATTCCAATGATATATTTTTTGATGGGGTATCAAGCGATGGATTTACTGGAATTTTCAGCCAGGTGCAAGAAAATGCTGTAGGTAACGCTAACGCTGGTGGTATTGACATCACCACAAAAAACTTATCTCTTACCAACGGCGCTCAAATTAGTGCCAGCACCCTTGGCACGGGAGACCCAGGCAATGTGAAAATTCAAGCTAGCGATATCTCTTTAAATGGAGTAGGAAGTGATGGATTTTCTTCTGGAATTTTCAGTACCGTGCAAGGGAACAGTGTAAACCCAAGTGGTATTGATATCACTACACAAACACTTTCTCTGACAAATGGTGCTCAAATAAATGCCAGTACTTTTGCCACAGGAGACGCAGGTAGGATCAAAATCCAAGCTAGCGATAGTATCAAAGCTTCGGGGGTAGGAAGCAATGATATTGCCAGTAGCATCCGAAGTAGGGTGCTAGATAATGCCACTGGCAATGCAGGTGGTATTGACATTACTACAAAAAACTTATCTTTCACCAATGGCGCTCAAATTACTGCCAGCACCCTTGGCACGGGAGACGCAGGCAATGTGAAAATTCAAGCTAGCGATATCTCCTTTGATGGGGTAGGAAGTACTGGATTTTCTTCTGGAATTTTTAGCAGTGTGAGGGATGATGCCATAGGTAATGCAGGTGGTATTGACATCACTACAAAAACACTTTCTCTGACAAATGGTGCGGTTTTAAGTGCCGGTACTTCTGGTAATGGAAATGCTGGCAATGTAACGATTAATGCGAGCGATCGCGTCTCTTTTGCTGGGCTTGGTAGTAATGGCGTCGGTAGTGGTGTTTACAGCTTAGTGGAGTCAGGAGCCAGTGGTGATGGGGGTAACATTACCATTAACGCAGCTTCTATTTTTTTAGACGATCGCGCTGTATTAATAACGACAAATGCAAGTAATGGATTTGCCGGAGATATCACTCTCAATGCTCGTGACCAAGTTTCCATTACAAACAACAGTACAATTTCTAGTGATGGCAATTTAGGACGCATTTTTATTGGCAGTCAATCAGGTAGAACAGATGCCTTATCTTTAATACCAAACATTATTAACATCGATAACTCAACCCTGAATACTACTAACAATAGCACTGGATTTGCCGGAAATATCATTCTCAATGCTCGCGATCAAGTTTCCATCACAAATAGTAAAGTTTCTAGTGAAGGTAATTTGGGAAACATTTTTATTGGTCAATCTATAGATAATGCCCCACCTGTTGTACCCAGTAGCATTAACATCAATAACTCGACGGTGAGTACCACTAACTCTGGCACTACATTTGCTGGAGATATTGCGCTAAATGCCCGTGACCAAGTTTCTCTCAACCAAAGCACGATCAAGAGCAACGGTAACTTTGGGTTCATATTTATTGGCAAAAATGACACTTATGGAGACAGAACTTCCTCACCCAGAGTAGTAAAGCTCGAAGGTTCTTCTTTAAGTGCGACAAATGATAATATTACAGGTGCTGATGATACGCCATTCAATGCTGGGAATATATCGATTGATGCTATCGATAGTATTTCGCTAAACAATCAGTCTTTTATCCAAGCTTTAACTGGGCGTAGAGGAAATGCAGGCAATGTGACGCTTCGGACAGAAAATGGAGATATTTCCCTTGCTAGTGGGAGTATCATCTTCAGTACGGTGGAGTCTGGAGGAACGGGCAATGCGGGGAAAATTGATGTTATCACCAGAAATTTTTCCCTGACTGATGGTTCTGAACTGCAAACTTTAGTTCGCGCCGGACAACAGGGCGATGCTGGTAACATCACCGTTCAAGCGAGTGGGAATGTTTCCTTTTCTGGGTTTAATAATATTGATCTCGGAGGCAATTCAGGCTTTTTCCCCAGTGGTATTTTTAGCCAAGTGCAGTCAGGAGCAACAGGTAGCGGTGGTGACATTAAAATCACTGCTAAAAACCTTTCTTTAAATAATAGCGCCCAAATAAATGCCAGCACTTTTGGAATAGGAAATGCAGGAAATGTATCAGTGCGAGTAGATGACGCGATCGCACTTGCTAACTCCAGCTACATCAGTAGCATTGTCGGACGAGGAGGCGAAGGAATTGGCGGTGATATCGATATTCGTGGGCGATCGCTCACCCTCACAGGTGGAAGTCAGATAGGTACAGTTCTTTTCCGTGAAGGAAATGGTTTAAGTGGTGGAAAAGGAAGAGCGGGAAATATTGAGATTAATGCCACGGATTTTGTCAATATTTTTGGTGTCGGTACAGCAGGATTCTCTAGTGGATTGTTTGCCAGTGCTGAAAGAGGAACAACCGCAATCAGTCCTGAAGCGGCAGGAAACATTAATCTTACCACTGGTGACTTTCGCATAGCAGATGGCGCGGTAGTCAATGCATTGACTTTCAATTCTGGTGACGCTGGAAACATCACCATCAACGCCAAGACCTTTACAGCTACTGGTGGTGGACAAGTAATCACAACTACTGGCAGCAGTGGAAGTGCTGGAAACATCAACCTGAATATCCGCGATCGCATTACGATTTCTGGTAGCGACCCTAACTATAATCAACGAGTTGAAGGAACTTTTGACAATCAGGGAGCGGCAAGCGGTATATTTGCTAACACTGCTTCTGGCTCTACAGGTAATGGGGGAAATATCACCATTCTACCTTTGCAAAATAGCCGACCAAGAATTGCGATCGCCGATGGTGGTGAGGTAAGGGTAGATAGTCTGGGTCAGGGTGTCGGCGGTAAAATTTCTATTCAGGGAAATAGCTTAACCCTCGATCGCGGAACTATCAGCGCCTCAACTGCCTCAGCTGACGGTGGTAACATCGATTTGAGCTTACGGAACTTTTTGCGGTTGCAAAATGAAAGTCTCATTTCTGCCAACGCAGGCGGTCAACAAGGTGGTGGAAACGGCGGTAATATTACAATCGATACGCCCTTCATAGTCGCTTTTCCCCGGAATAATGACATTACCGCCAATGCTGGCAGCGGTAGCGGTGGGCAAGTCAAAATTAATGCTACTTTGTTTGGCATAGCCCCACTCAGCGCAGCAGATTTGCGGAGATTACGTCCTAACGATCTAGATCCTAGACAATTACCTACAAGTGATATCACTGCCATTTCACGAGATAATCCGTCTTTAAGTGACAACGTACTAGTGACTTCCCCAGATGTTGACCCCAGTCGCGGGTTAGTTGAATTACCAGAAACTGTCACCGACCCGACACAACAAATTGCTCAAAATCCCTGTCAACAAGGCATAGGCAATGAATTTGTTGTCACCGGACGTGGCGGGTTTCCTTTCAATCCGAATCAAACTCTCAGCAGTGATAATGTTCGCGTTGATTTGCTACAACCTGTTGCCAGTACAGCTTCTCGTAGTGCAACTATAAAGGCTGCAACTAATTCTACTGCAACCCGCGTACCCGCTCAAGGATGGATATTCAACGAAAAAGGTCAGGTAGTTCTCACCGCATACGATCCTACTAATACTGGCTCTCAACGTCCTTTGCGGACTGCTGCTTGTCCTGCGCGTTAATATTTTTTGACAATTTGATTGACAAAAAAAGTTTAATCTGATATCACACAAAATAATATAATCTGATATGGAACAGAGTTGGAAAACGCTCTTTCTGTTAACCTTTTTTTGCACCTTTGGTTTGATAACCAGCGCTAAAGCGCAAATCACTCCAGATAACAGTTTGGGTGCAGAAACTTCCACCGTTGTCCAGCCCAATCAAGCAATTAACGGCATTCCCATCAATCAAATCGATCAGATTAATGGAGGTGCGAGGCGTCAAGGAAACCTTTTCCACAGTTTTGGCGAATTTAATGTCAATGCTGGAAGAGCAGCCTATTTTACCAATCCAGACGGGGTTGCAAACATTCTTACTCGCGTTACTGGGGTAAATCGCTCTAATATTCTGGGCACACTTGGAGTTTTGGGTAACGCCAATCTTTTCTTGATTAATCCCAACGGAATTTTCTTTGGACCTAATGCCCGTTTGGATCTAGGTGGTTCATTTTTCGGAAGTACGGCAAATAGTCTTATATTTGATAATGGATTTGAATTTAGTACCACTAACGCGATCGCACCACCATTATTAACTGTGAATATTCCCGTTGGCTTGCGATTTCGAGATAACCCCGGTAACATCACCAATGCATCATCGAATTTTGGTCTTGAGGTTCTATCAGGACAGACCTTGGCACTGGTAGGTGGTGACGTGAGCTTAGATGGCGGGGTACTGATAGCGCTAGGAGGAAAAGTTGAGTTAGGAGGGTTGAAAGCAGCGGGAACGGTAGGAATTAATAATGATGGTAGCTTGAGCTTTCCAGAAAGTGTGGAAAGAGGCGATGTTTTACTTACTAATGCCTCTTTTGTTGATTTACGTGGTGGAGGGGGAGGCACTATTGCAGTTAATGCCCGGAATTTGGAGCTTTCAGGAGAAAGTATCTTGGCAACGGGGATAAGACAAGATTTTGGGTCTGTTGGTAGTCAGGCGGGAAATATTGAAATCGATGCTACAGGGGCAGTGAAAATCTCTGGTGGAAGCTTCATCTTTAACAGTCTACCATCTAGAACAACTGGCAATAGTGGCGACATCAATATCAAAGCAGAATCGGTTTTTTTAGACAATGCTCAACTGCAAGCCAGCAATCCTGGACAGGGTAATGCTGGTAATATCACCGTGCAGGCAAAAGACACCATCTCCCTTGCTAATTTCAGCTTTATCTTAAGCAATGTCGGAAGCCGTCAAGGAGTGCCAGCAAACGGTAATGTTGGAAATATTCTACTCGATGCCAGAGTCGTTTCCTTAACCGATACGTCTCAATTACAAGCTGGCTTCTTTGCTAATGCTCAAGGAAATCCTGGTAGTGTCTCGATACGAGCCAGAGAATCTGTCTCTTTTACAGGTCAAAATAGTGGAATCTTTGCCAATGTAGACCGTGGCGGATTGGGCGATGGCAGTGACGTGGAAATTTTGGCGGAGTCGTTTTCTTTAAAGGATGGCGCTGTACTGACAACCGATAATGCCGGACAGGGGAATGGTGGCGACATCGCTATTAATGTTGGGTCACTTTCTGTCACTAATGATTCTCTAATCACTTCCAGTACCTTTGGAGAAGGAAATGCCGGAAAATTATTCATTAAAGCCGGCGACTTAGTAGAAGTTTTAGGCACAGGAGAACCTGGAACAGATAGTAGTATAAGTGCTAACGTCTTTTCAGGAGCCACGGGAAATGGCGGAGACTTAACTATCGATACGAAAAAGTTAGTTGTTAGAAACGCTCAAGTAGGAGCTTCGGTTTTTGGCAGAGGAAATGCGGGCAATGTCAGAGTTATCGCTACTGAGTCAGTAGAACTGAGTGGAAAAGTCTTTTCAATCGGCGAATCTGGACAGATAATTAGAAATCCTGCTGGCTTGTTTGCTCAGGTGAACATCGACGGTGAGGGTAAGGGCGGTAACTTGACTATTGATACCCCGCGCTTGAGTGTCGGTGATGGCGCTAAAGTGCAAGTCGCTACCTTTGGTCAAGGTGATGCCGGCAATTTATTGATCCGCGCTTCTGATATCGATGTATATGAAACAGCTAATGCTGACTTTTTTGCTGGAGGCATATTTGCAGGTTTGCAAGTAGACGAAGACGAAACTAGGGTTTTACCTAGAGGTGGTAGCGGCGGAACTTTAACAATAGAAACTGATAGATTGCGGGTAAGAGATGGAGGGACAGTATCAGCATTTACTGAAGGTGAAGGCAATGCAGGTACATTGCGAATTACTGCCAAGGATTCTGTAGAAGTTTATGGCACTTCACCAAACGGTAAATTCACGAGTGAAATCACTGCCGGAGCGACGGCACAAAGTATAGGTAGTGGTGGAAGCTTGAGCATTAATACTGACAAGTTGATTGTTAGGGATAGGGGTAGGGTAACTGTAAGTAGTTTAAGCACAAAGCCAGCGGGTAATCTAGAAATTACTGCTCGCACTATCAATTTAGACAATCAAGGAAGTCTCACAGCTACTACCAGTTCTGGTGATGGTGGCAACATTACCCTCAATGTCCGGGACTACTTATTTATGCGCCGCAATAGCGAAATTTCTACTTCTGCTAGTGGAAACGGAAACGGCGGTAACATTATAATCGATGCACCTTTCATTGTCGCTTTTCCCTCCAATAACGACATTACCGCCAATGCTGGCAGCGGTAGCGGTGGGCAAGTCAGAATTAATGCTACTTTGTTTGGCATAGCCCCACTCAGCGCAGCAGATTTGCGGAGATTACGTCCTAACGATTTAGATCCCAGACAATTACCTACAAGTGACATAACTGCCATTTCACGAGATAATCCGTCTTTGAATAATAATGTGCAAGTGACTTCCCCAGATGTTGACCCCAGTCGCGGGTTAGTTGAATTACCAGAAACTGTCACCGACCCGACACAACAAATTGCTCAAAGTCCTTGTCAACAAGGTTTAGGCAATGAATTTGTTGTCACCGGACGTGGGGGTTTACCAACAACTCCCAATCAAACTCTCAGCAGTGATAATGTTCGCGTTGATTTGCTACAACCTGTTGCCAGTTCCGGCAATTCTCGTAGTGCAGCTATAAAACCTGCAACCAATCCGACTGCGACACGCGTACCTGCTCAAGGATGGATATTTAACGATAAAGGTCAGGTAGTTCTCACCGCATACGATCCTACCAATACTGGCTCTCAACGTTCTTGGCGCACTGCTGCTGCTTGCCCTGCGCGTTAACATTTTTTTAAAATTTGTAGTAGGTACTTTAGTGCCTAAAATAAGTGCTTAAGCGCTTACTACGAGTTTATATTTATGTTTTTCGTGTAACAGTTGCGTAAGTTATATAGGAATCCTCCAAAGATTATTGAAAAAATCTAAGTACGTGTAGGGTCCGGCTTATTAGGGTGTGGATTTTCATCCTCTACGTATATTTCAAAAATCAAATATGATTCCTATATGTTTGAGATCGTGTCAGATTTATGACTAAAGTCGAATTTAATAAGCATTTAGGCATTTGACTTTCTCAAAATGAGCTTTTACTTTCTCATTTCGGTGTTTTCCGCAAGCAAAATGAGCTTTGACTTTCTCAAAATGCCATTTTACTTTCTCATTTTGGTGTTTTCCGCAAGCAAAATGAGCTTTGACTTTCTCAAAATGTCATATTGCTTTCTCATTTTCCTTCATTCACCAATCTGTTTGGGTGAAAGGGGAAAGGAAAAAAGGGGCGCATGGTTCATAGTCGTTTGAAATACGCATAAAGCTTTCCTTTCTTTTCCCCCTGTACGGGTTTGAAGCCCCCTCCTTCTAGTCCTTTCTTCAACCAGTGAGAGGTTGCAATTCCCTTATGACAATTTCTTCTTCCCTTTCCCCTTTCCCCTTTCCCCTTTAACCTTTTCCCCTCTGAGTGAAGCAATCATTACAACTATTGAAAGAGGCATCGCTGCTGCTTGCCCTGAGCGTTAATATTTTTTGACAATTTTATTGACAATAAAAAGGTAATCTGGTAACAAACCTAAAAAGGTAAGTACGATATGGAACGGAGTTGGAATCGGCTGCTTGTCCTGCGCGTTAATATTTTTTTCTGCGTTGTTGATTGAAAGTATGAATTTGCCTCACGCAAAGGAAGCAGCGGAAAGTTTGAGCGGAGGAAACCTCCGATCAGAGCGCATCCTCGAGAGAGTCGCAGAGAATAAGAGTTTGAATTTCATACCTCAATTCAGCAACGCCTTTTTTTGAATGCTGTGATGAAAGTAAATCATCTTTATAACTTGACAGGAGGAATAAAGCGTGTATAAAAAGTCTGGATTTAATCGAAAATTGAAGAGTTTTATACAAAGAATATATAAAAACGCGATAAAGGGTTTTAAAGTCTCAGGTCAGACTTTACCAAAATCCTCTAAAAAGCGATCGCTCACCACAAATCGCAAAGTGTCTCCGCTCTTTCTCGCAGCTTTGTTATTTATCCTCTCAGCCGCAATCTCACCTGCGATCGCTAAAGTTCCTTCATCAACTTTTATTGTCCAAAGTCCGCAGAATGCCCAACAGCAAGTTAACAAAGCTATTCAATTATATCGTGATGGAAAATTCACAGAAGCGGCAGCGGCATGGAAATTAACAGCTAATGTTTTTCTGGCTCAAGGTGATAGATTAAATCAAGCAATGGCGTTGAGCAATCTCTCTTTGACTTATCAACAATTAGGACAATGGCAACAAGCATCTGACGCGATCGCCCAAAGCTTACAAATTCTCAAAACCCTGCGAGAAAATAAGGAAAAACTGGAAATCCAAGCTCAAACTTTAGACGTTTTCGGTTCTTTGCAAAGAGAAATAGGACAATCGGCAAATGCTCTCAACTCTTGGCAAGAAGCTGCTAATATCTATAGCAAAATTAATCAACCTTTGAAAGTTGCCCAAAGCAAGATAAATCAAACTCAAGCAATGCAAGATTTGGGTCTTTATCCTCGCGCGTGCAAAACTTTATTAGAAGTATTGAATAAACAGATTGAACAAGTGACAAATTGTCAAGAATTAGGACAATTAAGTACAGAAAAATTAAATCAAAAGCTGAAAAAACTTGACAATGAATCTCCTTCTCTAACTGTAGCGGTGGGATTAAGAAGTCTTGGGGAAGTGCTACGATTAGTAGATCAGCCAGAGCAGTCAGAAATCATTTTAGCAAAAAGTTTAAATCTAGCTGAAAAATTGCGTTCTCCTCAAGACATAGCTGTTACTTATCTTAGTATAGGTAACACTGCACGCTACTTAGCTGAACAGGAAAAAGACAGGCTTGTGGGTAGAAGATTGAATTATGAACAAAAAGCATTAGGCGCTTATAACGAGGTGATAAGGCTATCCCCATCGCCAATGACGCAACAGCAAGCACAATTAAATAAACTAAGTTTATTACTGCAAATTGAAGAGATTCCAGCAGCAGAAGAATTATGGCGATCGCTTAATTCTCAATTTAGTAGCTTATCCCCCAGTCGTAGCGGAGTATACCAGCAAATCAACTTTGCTCAAACTTTTATTAACTCAGCTCAAACCAAAAAATTGACGCTGGGTGCTAATCCTCAACTGCCAACTTTTAACGACATTGATAAAATCTTAGCTAAAGCCACAGAACAAGCCAGAAGTTTGGGAGACAAACGAGCTGAAGCTTATGCATTAGGAAATCGTGGTGGACTGTATGAACTGACTGAAGCAACACCCCAGACACAAGCCGAAAAATTTACTCGAGAGGCTTTGAGTATAGTTTCAAATTTTTCAGCACCAGACATAGCTTACCAGTTTTTCTGGCAGTTGGGAAGAATACGTAAAAATCAAGAAGATATAGAAGAGGCGATCGCTGCTTACACCAACGCTTATAATGCTCTTCAATCATTACGCGGTGATTTAGTCGCAAACAATGCAGAACTACAGTTTTCGTTTCGCGATCGTGTCGAACCAATTTACCGAGAGTTAGTTGATTTAGACTTAAAATATGCTGCTAAGTTGAATAAACAATTAAAGAATGACAAAAGCCAAAAATTGCTAATTCAAGCTCGTGATGTAATTGAATCTCTGCAAGTAGCTGAACTCAACAACTTTTTTCGACAAGCTTGTGTAGAAGGAGATGCAAAACAGATTGATAAAGTAGATCAAACAGCAGCGGTTATTTATCCAATAATTTTGGGCGATCGCTTAGAGGTTATTCTCAGCCTACCCAATCAACCTTTAACCCTTCATACAAAACAGATTTCTCGACCAGATTTTGAGAAAACTGTAGAAAAGGTACAGAGTTCTTTGCTAATATCTTACAGTAATGTAGAGAATTTTTTACCTGAATACGAACAGTTATATGACTGGCTGATTCAACCACTAGAAAAGGAATTAGCAACAAGTAAAGTCAGTAACTTAGTTTTTGTCTTGGATGGTGAGTTGCGGAATATCCCAATGTCTATCCTTTATGATGGCAATAAATATCTCATAGAAAAGTATCCGATTGCTGTAACTTCTGGTTTGCAACTAATCGAACCAAAACCGTTAGCTGAGGTTAATTTAAGAGCATTAACAGCCGGATTAAGCCAAGTTAGCAAAGAATTTACAGAAGAATTTAAGCCCTTAATTTACGTGGAAAAAGAACTTCAACAAATTAAAAACTCTGGAATTCCATCTCAGGATCGGCTCTTTAACGCTCAATTCACCAGCAAAGAATTTGAAAAAGAGATTGGTTCTGGTTTTCCGATAGTCCATTTAGCTACTCATGGTCAGTTTAGCTCTAAAGCTGAAAATACGTTTATTCTTGCTTGGGATAGGCGAATTAATGCGATCGATTTTGGTAACTTATTAAGAAACAGCACATTTAATCAGGGTAGACCAATCGAATTATTAGTTCTCTCAGCCTGCCAGACAGCTAGTGGAGACGAACGAGCTGCTTTAGGATTGGCTGGGGTAGCAGTGCGAGCTGGTGCTAGAAGTACTTTAGCAACACTTTGGTCAGTAGAAGATGAAAGTACTGCGAAAATCATGGGTGAATTGTATCGTCAGTTAGAGCAAGCTAAAGAAAAGAAAATAAACAAAGCGCAAGTACTGCAAAATTCTCAATTGAGTCTGTTAAAAGATTTGAAATACAATCATCCCCATTACTGGGCACCTTTTGTTCTGGTGGGGAATTGGCAATAGTTGCACCGAATGTGGCAAATTCCTGGTAGAGACGTAGCACTGCTACGTCTCTACATCATATGTAATAAACCTGTCATGATATAAGCCAATACCGTTCAGTAGGGTGCGTTGCGCTGCACGACAACGCACCCCAATAGACGATATCAATCGGGGTGCGCTCTTGCGTTCGGTCCGTAACACTACATCTTACGTTTTTTTAGGGTGCGCTCTTGCGTTCGGTCCGTAACACACCCTACTAGGCTAAAATGTTGCAATAGTCGCGGTTCGATACTCCGAAGGAGTCGCTATGCGATCGCACTTTCTGCCGCTAAATCAATTTGTAATTTTACCGCTTCGCTAATACGAATAGTGAGAGGGTCATGGGTGACAATCCATCCATCTTTAATTAAGGCAGTTTTAACTTGTTGATGGAAGATATCTTTAACCATTTTGGATGAAAATCATCTTTAATTTTTGTCGGGAATCCAGAATTACTGCATGATGTCACATTTGAGAGCGTGTGTAAGTCCTAATCTTTGCCGGGAGCGATAAATCGCTCACTACGAACACAATTTTCATTTTACCAATTAAAAAGGGATAGGTATTTTGCCTATCCCGCAATAGTTATATACATTTTTGAAAATGGCGATACTTACTTTTCGCCTTCACAAAGCTAAACTTAAAATCCAGCGGGTAGAAGTACTTTGTCAACTTCAATAATCACACCGTTTTTTGCGACGGTAGAGGGATATTTACCGTTGGCATCATTTAACTTGACTGTACCAGTAGAATCGTTAACAACAATTTTCACCGGCTGACCTTCAAGAGTCTTGACTGCACCACTATCGACGTTTTCTTTAGTGATTTGACCGGCAACCAAATGATATTTTAACACTTTCATTCGGTTTTCCGACTGGCTATATCGCTTGAAGACATCTTTAGGTACTGCGTTAAAGGCTTTATCGGTTGGGGCAAAAATTGTGTAATTACCTTGCTTGAGAGTATCTAGAAGACCAGCTTGTTTTAATTCATCCACAAGATTAGCAAATTTCCCATCCTGTATTAGCGTCTGAGCAATGTCTTTTTCAGAATTGCGATAGGGAACGCTGCTGTAAGCAGAAGGCTGAAAAAGAGCATAACGCGGATAGAATGATCTGGGTTTAGCTAAGACAGGAAAACCGATCGCTGTAGTAACACCAGCAATCGCGACTAAGCAAGTCAACTTCTTGATTGAATTTTTATTAAGCATAAGGCTAGGTGAGTTCGACCTAAACTGTATAAGAAAAAGCGGAAAGTCTGAGCGGAGGTTTCCTCCGTTCGCGAAGCGTTGCCGCAGGCATCAGAACTTTCCAAGAAAAGCGATCGCGCTTTTACAACTAGTATATATTGAGAGGGCGATCGCTCAAATAAAGCAAAAATGAGGCTTTTCTGATTTAATCAAAGCGATTTATAAGCATTCTCAACCGATGCAAAAGCCTCTATACCAGCTATGAAAGCAACAATCCTGATTTAGAATACAAGCTTGAGCTTTCACTTTTCCTATAAATCGCTAATTTTCTTATTTTTACTTAATGCGATCGTTTCTAGTAAAAATACCGTTCGGTATGGAAATCGCCTCTATACTTGTGTAGCCTTTATACGGACGCGATTATTCACGTCTGTACAGTAGGGAAGGGTGCATTATCTGATACAAACAAAATCTGGGTTGGGAGTTTAAAGCTTGCCTTTAAACTCCACCCTTTTATCTATATTAATATAGCGGTTATTGGTTGAGTCCAATACATTTTGGAGGGGCACGGCAATGCCGTGCCCCTACACGCGACGATAGAACTTTGTATTGCATCCAACTAAGAACGGCTATATTTGCGGATTTAACAGTAATGCATAAAATC
>NZ_JBPAOH010000097.1:0-30036 GCF_050875635.1 Tolypothrix sp. VBCCA 56010 | reverse complement strand
CTTCGTAGTGAGCCAGCGCGGTCTTCTCCCTTTGGGAGAGGCTAGCGCCAAGGGGAGGCAGTGCGTTGGGCGGGAAACCCGCCCACGGCACTGGCTCCCCATGAGCGACTGGCGAGGAGCGGAGGGTGAGCGGTTTACCGCTCATAACATTTTAAGGACTGAAGTCCTTACTACTTAAAGTTTGATAGATACTAAATAAACTGCTTACTCTTGTTGGATTTTAACTGGGATATTTAGTAGAGACGTTCCGATGGAACGTCTCTACTTTATTATTCTACTTTGTTGTGATGAAAGCGAATACCTAAAAAGATGTCGTAAACGAACTCGAAAAAGTCTTTCTTTTGTAACAGTCCGGAAGTTTGATGACAACCTTTTTCATCTAAAAGGGGTTTCATCATATAATATGTAGGCTGGTAATTATACCAGGGGATAGAGGGCCACAAATGATGAATTAGGTGATAATTCTGCCCCATAATCAAAATATTGAGAATTCGGTTGGGGTAAACTCTGGCATTTTTCCAGCGATCGCGTTCTTCATGAGGACGATGCGGTAGATAATCAAAAAATAATCCCAGTGCTAACCCAACTACCGCCGAAGGTATAAACCAAAAATTGAGAATGTAACCCAAAAAGTGGTATTGAACTGAGATGTAAAAAATTACCGCCACAAACAACCGACTGAGAAACCATTCTATCAGCTCATTTTTGCGCCACAGCTGCCGCTGAAAGAAAAATACCTCATGGTATAAAAAGCGGACTGGAAGCAACCACAGCGGTCCGCCAGTAGAAACATAATGGTCTGGGTCGTTTTCTGGATCGTTTACATGAGCATGATGCTGCAAATGTACCCGCGTAAACACAGGAAAGGCAAAAACGAGCATCAATGCACTGACATGTCCCAAAATGGCATTAATTACCCGGTTACGATGGGCAGACTGATGACAAGCATCGTGAATCACCGTGCCAGCTATGTGCAAAGCGATCGTATTCACACTAAAGCATAGCCAGTGCTGCCATTCCCACATCCAGTAACCGAAGTTAGATAAAACAAACATTGTCACTGCCGTTAGTAACATTAGCAGCGTGGGATTAAAATCACCCGGAGGCGCTAAAAATTCCTTCGGTGGGACTGTCAGTGGCTTTTGTGCCTCCGACGTTACCATTTTTAACTCCTTGTTAATCAAATTTTGTAATCACTACGATACAAACTCATTAATAATAAAGTTTTGTGTAGCAAGATTTATCCCCATTTTAGGATATCTGTAGCTGAATAACGATATGATTCTGTGACGAACCCTTTAGGGGAGATGGGGGGATGGGGAGATGGGGGGATGGGGGACAAGGGGGATAAGGGGGACAAGGGGGACAAGGGGGACAAGGAGACAAGGAGACAAGGAGACAATTTTTTCTCCCCATCCCATCCCCCCTCTCCCCATCCCCCCCTCTCCCCATCCTCCCCCTGCCCCACTCCCCCACTTCCCTAGCTGCTTGGATATACCAGCGACTGAAAATAGATGCCATTTAACTTAGTATGACTCCCAAGATAGATCGCGCTTATTCAGCCTTATGCAACTAAGAGATTCTCTACGCCGGACAAAAATTGTCGCTACGATTGGTCCTGCTACCAGCAGCCCAGAAATGCTCAAGGCTATTATTGAAGCTGGTGCCACGACGCTGCGGCTAAACTTTTCCCACGGTAGTCATGCCGATCATCAACGTAATATTCGCTTAATTCGGCAAACTGCCTTTGAACTAAATCAGCCTGTGGGTATTCTCCAAGACTTGCAAGGACCAAAAATTCGTTTGGGTAAGTTTGAGAATGGATCTATAGTTGTGGCAAAAGGCGATCGCTTTACTTTGACAAATCGTCCGGTGATTGGCACGCAAGATATAAGCTGCGTTACCTACGATTATTTGGCAGAGGAAGTCCCCGTTGGCGCAAAAATCCTTCTTGACGATGGACGAGTGGAAATGGTCGTGGAGGAAATTAACCGCGAAAAAGGCGATTTGCATTGTCGCATCACTGTGGCTGGTAAACTTTCTAACAGCAAGGGTGTGAACTTTCCCGGTGTTTACCTTTCAATTAAAGCGATGACTGACAAAGACCGCGAGGATCTAATGTTCGGTCTAGACCAAGGCGTAGATTGGATAGCACTTTCGTTTGTCCGCAATCCGCAGGACATGATCGAAATTAAAGAGCTAATTTCTAGCACCGGTAAACAAGTGCCAGTAATTGCCAAAATAGAAAAGCACGAAGCGATCGAACAAATGGAAGCAGTTCTGGCTTTGTGTGATGGTGTAATGGTAGCTAGAGGCGACTTAGGCGTAGAATTACCCGCAGAAGATGTTCCTATCCTGCAAAAGCGGCTGATTGCCACGGCAAATCGCATGGGAATTCCCATCATCACCGCTACCCAGATGTTAGACAGTATGGTGAACAATCCCCGTCCAACTCGCGCCGAGGTGTCGGATGTGGCAAACGCGATTTTAGATGGCACGGATGCGGTGATGCTTTCTAATGAAACTGCGGTGGGGGAATACGCAGTGGAAGCTGTAGCAACTATGGCACGAATTGCCGAACGGATTGAGCAGGAACAAGCGCGAGAATCAAATAATCGTCTCTCTAAAGATACCAGGCGATCGATTCCTAACGCCATCAGTCAAGCGGTGGGGCAAATTGCCGAGCAACTCGCAGCGGCAGCAATTATGACTTTAACGCAAACCGGCGCAACAGCTCGCAATGTCTCTAAATTCCGTCCGCAAACACCGATTTTGGCTGTAACTCCTCACGTCAATGTGGCACGGCAATTACAGTTGGTCTGGGGAGTCAAACCGCTGTTGGTGCTAGAACTGCCTTCCGCCGGTCAGACTTTTCAAGCTGCGATCAATGTTGCTCAAGAAAATCAGCTTTTGTTTGAAGGGGATTTGGTAGTGATGAGTGCTGGCACTCTCCAAGGAATTTCTGGATCGACGGATTTGATTAAAGTTGAAGTCGTGACAGCCGTATTAGGTCAAGGAATTGGACTCGGACAAGGTTCCGTCAGCGGTCGCGCACGAGTCGGTAACAGTGGCTGGGATGTGAGTAACTTTAATCACGGAGATATTTTGGTCGCCCCCCGCACAAGTGCCGATTTTGTTGATGCAATTAGAAAAGCTGCAGGTATTATTACTGAAGAGGAAAGTCTCACAAGTCACGCTGCGGTGATTGGCTTGCGTCTCGGCGTGCCGGTGATTGTTGGGGTGAAAAAAGCTACGCAAGTAATTCGCGATGGGGCAATTTTGACAATGGATATGCAACGCGGTTTAATTTACTCTGGGGCAGTGAGAACGTCCTAAATTTGTTAGGAGTTAGTTGTTAGTGGTTAGTTGTTAGGAGTTAGGAGTTAGGAGTTAGGAGTTTGGAGTTTGGAGTTTGGAGTTTGGAGTTGTTGTTCAACTATCAACTATCAACCAACAACCATCAACTATCAACTATCAACTAACAACTAACAACTAACATTCACAAATATCTTTTGAGGACTTCGACGGTGGCAAATCCGGTTTTTTCCCAACTGAATTGATTTGCCCTAATGATGCTTTGGGCAGAAAGGCGATCGCGCAATTGTCTATCAGTAGCAATTGTTTGCATTGCCTCTGTAATTTCGCACTTGTTGTAGGGATTGATGAGAATCGCTGCATCGCCGGCGACTTCTGGTAATGAGGAGAGATTCGAGGTGATGACGGGAGTGCCGCAAGCCATTGCTTCTAAAACTGGGAAACCAAAGCCTTCCCAGAGACTGGGAAAGACGAGGGCGATCGCGTTATTAATTATTTTCGGCAATTGATTGTAAGATACATAATCGAGGAATTTTACGCGATCGCTTATGTTCAATTCTTCGGCTTGTGATCGCAAAGCTGGAGTGTAACGTGCATCAGTTGATCCTGCTAACCAGAGTTCGTAGTCTTTGCAGTTAGGTATTGCAGCAAAAGCAGCAATTAGTCTATGCAGGTTCTTATAAGGGTCATGTCGCCCAATATAAAGATAGTAGAAGCGATCCTCTCCCGCTCTCCCGCTCTCCCGCTCTCCCGCTCTCCCCATCCCCCCCTCTCCCCCTCTCCCAAACAAAGGGCGAAAATGATTACCATCATGTGCTAGGGGAATAGGCGTAATTTTGCTCGCGGGAATTTGACAAAACTTAATAATGTCGTTTGCTGTAGCCTGAGAATTGCAGATAACGTGTTGTGCTTGGGCAACGACTTGGGGAATATAGTAGCGATGATAAGGCAACAAAGGTGAAAAGCGTTTGGGAAAGCGCAACGGGATAAAGTCGTGAACCATCACAACAAATCGACAGTTAGAAAATAAAGGTGCTTCCGGCAGAGGAGAAAATAAAAGTTGAGATTTTAGCTTTTTAGAGATTTGTGGCAGTTCAAATTGGGTCCAAAGTAAGCGGTTTAAATGCCCTTTTGTGCCTTGAGCCGGAGTAAGATTATCTGGTACTGGATAGCAATTAAATTCAGGATAATTTTGTGCCGTTAATAAAGTTGGGTTAATAGCTTTTAAATAGGGAAAAAGATTTGTGGCATAGTTACTTATACCTGTCGGTTTAGAAAAAACAATCGATAAGTTAACTAATATATTGCTCATTTATTCAAACTTAACTCGCTCATAAATCTGATGGTGGGGAATTTGACACTTAACTGAAACTAAATTCAAAATTTGATCTTCAGCATCAGATTCGGTGAGAAGCCAGTTTCCCTCTGGGGTTTTGCTAAACTGCTCGATATGTACTTGATATTGGTCTATCAAAATATATTCTTGAAATTCGCTAATGGAACGGTATAAAGTGAATTTATCCCCAAAGATTGCGGCTACTTGTAGATTTTGATAAAACCTCAAAGCAATAATTTGGTTATGATTAATTGAGCCTCCTGTCATTGGAACAATTTCTTTATTGCGGTATTCGTTGCGGTACTCGGTAGTTTCCTCAAGAGCGAAGTATTCCTCAATCGAGTAGTGACGGGGTGGGGTTTCTACAATCATAGCGATCGCCTGTAACTTTATAACTGAGTAAGATAATTTTAACTTAGCATTTTTGAGAAAATTTCCAGATGTTATAGCAATCCTAAATGATTTGTGAAAAATCACAGTTATGTATATGCTGAAGTAGAAGTGGGATAAGTAGAGTGTATTTTAAGCAATGGAAGAGTTGATAAATTTCATTCAAGGGAACCCAGACCCCAGAGAATTAAAGCGAGCGATCGCAGTACAGATGGTTATGCAAAACTATACCCATTCAGAAATCGGAAAAATCTTACGTGTGTCCATAGGTTTTGTTAACAAATGGAAATATATTTTTGGCGAGTCGGGTATCACAGGGCTGAAACTTAAGCATAAAGGGTCGAAAGGTTATTTGAATTGTGTGCAAAAGCAAAGTGTTATTGACTGGCTCAAACAGAAAAATTATTGGCATTTATCTGAACTTAAAGAATATGTAAAAGATAATTTTGATGTAACGATGAAGTCAAATCAAAGCTACTACGAATTATTTAGGCAGGCAAAGATTAGCTGGAAAAAGACGCAAAAAAAGAATCCTAATATTGACCCAGAATTAGTTGCAAAAAAAAACGCGAAATAATCGCTTGGTTAGATGCCCATCAACGTGAAATCGTATCTGGAGAGATGGTTGTATTCTTCGAGGATGAATGTAAGAGTGCTGTGGGGCGACATTTGCGGGTATGTTTGGGGTAATACGCTCATAACGAATTGAAATACCAGTTATTAATGAAAAACAAAGACAAACATACTTTGGTGCGCTTAACTATTATACTCAAGAGTTCATAGTCAAACCCTATAAAAAAGGTAACTCTGAGTATGCGATCGCGTTTCTTAAATACTTAATCACTCAGTATCCTAAAAGCCGTATTGCGTTAATATGGGACGGTGAGTCCAGTTGGCGGTTGCCTGTACCGTCCCGCCAAACTGGCGAACCCGGAGGGAGCAAGTTATCATCGTTCTGCGGAAATGAAAGAATACCTTGACTTGGTGAATAAAGGTCTTGATGAAGATAAATGGAAAATTACTTGTATTCGTTTTGCTCCTAACGACCCGGAACAAAACCCGGTTGAAGATATTTGGTTGCAGGCTAAAAATTTTATTCGAGAGTTTTATCATCTCTGTAAATCTTTTACTTCAGTAAAAAAAATATTTGAGATTGTAACTCATCATCAAGTTTTTGATTTTACCAAAATATTTATGTATCATTCATTTTCACGAATGATTTAGGATTGCTATAATCAATTTTTTGTCAATGCGTAAGTCCTAATTCTGTTGATTTTATTCAAAAAAAGCAATTTTTTTCCATAAAAAACATAATTTTATTTTGCTGTAATGGGGAACCTTAGTGTGACATTTACCAAATGTAACGAAATATTGTGCCAACAGCATCATCACGTATACAGTAACTGCACCCTATTTCTTTCTTGTTCAGTCATTACTAACTGATCTGGAGTGTAAAGAGTACGAACCTTAAAACGTTTTGAGGCTATCTGATCAACTAAGACTTTACAGGCAATAAGTTCCGGAGCTTTGCCTTGAACAGAACTATTCTCAAATCTCGATATAGCATCACGTACCGCATTTATGACTACCTCCGGAGCTTTAGTTACATCAACGGTGCTTCGTTTTTCTTGAATCAGGCTTGCTTTCAAGTCGGACGGTGCAAAAAAGATTACTTCAGCGCCAGCGAAACTCTCTAAAAGGTCGAGGGAGTACTTATTTTCTATTGATATACCGATTCTAATATTATTTCCAAACGCTTTCCTCAACTGGTTATACAGTTCATGATATTGCTGCAAGTCAGTACAATAGGGTACGAGAACTGTCATCTGTTTTCCAGATTCAAGGCAAGAAGATATAACACCCAACTCTCGCCTTAGTAAGTAAGGCTCTTCAAGCAACCGCTGCGCCCCTCTGACTGTATTAGGGAGCTTAGAGTTGAGAAATCCGAAGTCATCAGTAAGGTAGTCCAGCATTCTATAAATGATATTATCAGGAAACTTTTGGAGGAGCGCATGAATATCTCGAAAATGAGATCGGCTAACCGACCGATCGCCACTGTGATCGATGACTGCTAGTTTACTGTTGCCAATGCATCGAAGAATCGCCGTCTCGCTGCGAATGAATACGGTATCGCTGTACTGCTTTATCCATTCTGGAAGAGTATCCCAGAATGAACAGAGCATTCCTCTCAATTGATTATTCGACATTTGCACATAAGCAAATGGTAAGAGAGGATTGTCTCGGTATCTTTTATAGTGACCGAGTAAACTCTCCTGAAGCATACATGCAACATGGGTTCCAGTACGCACATGACAGTCAGGGTGAACAGTCGTGTTTGTAGCAGAAACGAATTTTGCAAATTCATAGTCTGGCTCCACTCCGGCTCGTAAATGCATATGATTTGTCCTAAGCTAAACGTTCAGGTTTACTACCAACCCATAGGTTGATATAGGAATCCTATTTGATTTTTGAAAAGGATGACGAGAGAATACGGTAGGATGTACAAGCGTAAGAGAAAACAAAGATAAAGCCGCATATAGAAACCTCAATAGTCACGGGGGGAGTAGCAACGGCGATGCTCCCAGAAGGAATTATCCTTAGTGCGATCGCTCGCTTTAATTCTCTGGGGTCTGGGTTCCCTTGAATGAAATTTATCAACTCTTCCATTGCTTAAAATACACTCTACTTATCCCACTTCTACTTCAGCATATACATAACTGTGATTTTTCACAAATCATTTAGGATTGCTATATCGCCGCCAATAATTTAACATCCCGTAAAGTTTACCCAATCCTATCTGAGGTTTGACAAACATTAATAAAAGAGCATAACAAATTAATCTAGTTCCTCTCACAATAAAAACTAACTTATTTGTGTGTTTGTCTAAAGTTAATAAATAACTGTATGTACTATGTTTTGTTTTTAAGAAAATATTTCTATTAGTAATTGAAGAAGGCTGATGCAATACATCAAACTGCTTTGTTATTGCAATCAAATATCCTTCATTGGCGTAACGCCTGCAAAATTCAAAATCTTCATAATAGAGAAAGTAAGCAGGGTCAAATAACGGACATTCCCGAAAGTTAGCAAGATTGATTATGAGACTACAGCCAGAAACCCAATCACAAGCGACATACTCGGCATCTGTATTTGTTAACATATCTTGAGTCAGAATTGAGCCAATTGTGCGAATAAAGCGACCGCCAGCAAACCAGATTTCACCTGTGGGAGTATGAATAATTGTGCCCAAAATTGAAATTTCTGGATGTAATTTCAAAAAAGGGTTAACTTGAGATAAAGTATTTTCTGGCAAATAGGCATCTGGATTAATTATCCAAATAATAGCCTGAGTATTCTGAGTGTAAATCCATTTAATTCCTAAGTTGCAAGCATTGCCAAAACCGAGATTACTCCCAGCATCAATAATCAGCACAGATTCACTCTGAAGATTATGAATAGAATCATCTTCCGGCGAGTTATTGATGATAACTGTTTTGTACTCAATATTTGTGCCGTTTGGCAGAGAATTGATTAATTGAGCAACAAGATTTGTTGAATAATAATTAACTGTTAAAAAATAAATCACGTCAGTTCGATATGACAGTCATCTCCAATCATAAATCGCAAAGCTTTGGGGCGACGGGGTGCAATTGTTAACTGTGCGCGTTGCCCAATTACACTATCAATAATACGTTGATGAATACCGACTATTTTTGCATTTTCTAAAACAACGCTATGTTCTAAATCTGTCTCGATTAATGTTACATTATCGGCGATGCTACTGTAAGGACCGATGAAGCAGTTTTCTAAATGACAATCGCTACCAATCACTACCGGACCGCGAATTGTGCAATTAATTATTCTAGACCTTTCACCGATTTGCACTCGTCCAATAATTTGACTTTCGGAATCCACCATACCTAAAATTGATTTTGTCAGATAGGTGTCAAGAATCAGTCGATTAGCTTCTAATAAGTCATCTTTTTTGCCAGTGTCTAACCACCAGCCTTCAAGTTTACAAGCTGTAACTTGCTTTTTCCGGTCAATTAAGCATTGAATAGCGTCGGTGATTTCTAGTTCACCTCTGGTGGAGGGTTGGATGGTGGCGATCGCCTCATGAATGATATGAGAAAAGAAATAAACTCCCACCAATGCCAAATTTGAAGGGGGAATTTTCGGCTTTTCAATCAATTGCAACACCCGTCCCGTGTCATCTACCTTTGCCACCCCAAAGGCGCTAGGATTGGCAACTGGACGCAGCAAAATCAACGCATCTTGGGGTTCAAGGATAAATTTTTTCAAAAAGTAACTCAAGTCGCCTTGTTGAATCACATTATCGCCCAAGTACATGACAAACGAAGAATCTCTTAAGAAGGGACGGGCAACTTGCACTGCATGAGCAAGTCCTGCTGGCTTATCTTGTAAGATGTAGGTGATGTTAGCTCCGAAACGTTCTCCATTTCCTGTTTTTGCCTGAACTTCTGCCCCTGTTTCCGGGCTGATGATGATGCCAATATCAGTTATACCAGCAGTTACCATTTCTTCGATGCCATACCACAAAATTGGTTTATTGGCAACTGGTACGAGTTGTTTTGCCCCGGTGTAGGTAAGGGGGCGCAAGCGTGTACCTTTACCACCAGAGAGAATTAGTGCTTTCATAAGGGATGGTGGGGCATGGGGCATGGGGCATGGGGCATGGGGCATGGGGCATGGGGCATGGGGCATGGGGCATGGGGCATGGGGCATGGGGCATGGGGCATGGGGCATGGAAAGAATCGTACTTATTCACGATGAGCGAACTTGAACTTCTTTAATTCCCAATTCGCTCATGAATGCCCTTCGGACGGCAGGTGCTACAACGGAGGGAACCTCCCTTCGGGTTCGCCACTTCGACGGGAACGCCAGTCCGCTCAACGCGGGGAACCCGCGCACGCGGCTGGCTCGGGAAACCGACACCGCCGAGTGGACTCACCGCAACGCACTGCCTCCCCAATTCCCAATGCCCAATGCCCAATGCCCATTGCCCAATGCCCATTGCCCAATGCCCAATGCCCAATGCCCAACAACTATCAACTATCAACTAACTCCTTTAACATTTTCCGAAGTCTTTGTCGCCAATGGGGGGGATAAGTTCCGAGAACTGCGGATATTTTCTCACAAGCAAGGACGGAATAGGCGGGGCGACAAGCTGGTGTGGGATATTCGGGAGTGGTGATGGGGACAACTCGTTGGATTTTCAGAGGAAAGCCTAGTTGCTGGGCTTCTTCAAAGATAGCAACGGCGAAGTCGTACCAGCTAGCAACACCGCTGTTTGTGTAGTGATAGATGCCGGCAATTTTGGTGGTAATTCTATTTTGAATTAGATAGGCGATCGCACCCGCTATATCTTTCGCCCAAGTGGGACTACCAATTTGATCGGCAACAACGCGGATTTCTTCTTTTTGGGCACCCAATCGCAGCATAGTTTTGACAAAGTTACTTTTGCCATATGTTCCATAAACCCAAGCAGTGCGAAGAATCAGGTAATCGTTGCAAGTATTTTGAATCGCTTCTTCTCCTGCAAGTTTAGTTTTACCGTAGACACTCAAGGGATTAGTTGCGCTACTTTCTTGGTAAGGGCTGCAAGATGAGCCATCAAAGACGTAATCGGTAGAAATATGAATTAAAAAAGCTCCTAGTTTTTGGCTTTCTTCGGCGATAATCAGAGGTGCTGTTGCATTGATGATTTTTGCCAGTTCTGGTTCGCTTTCGGCTTTGTCAACAGCGGTGTAAGCAGCAGCGTTGATGATGATTTGTGGTTGGTTTAAAGCAATGACGCTGCGGAGGATATCTGCTTGGGTAAGGTCTACGGTGGGGCGTGCAACTGTAATGATATTACCTGACGGGGCGAGAATTGTTTCTAGTTCTTTGCCTAGTTGACCGTTATTGCCGATCAGCAAAATTGATTGACTCATTTTATTAGCTATAAATCTGGCGGTTGGGTCAAAACCCCATCAAGAGCCTAATCCTAACCATACCATTAGGCGTAAGTTTTTTAGATAGCACTTGCATTATCTGAATCAAGAAAGTCAATTTCTAAAGCTTTGAAGACTTATTTTTTATACCGTCAGAGAATTATATACATAAATTATATTTATGAAAAAAGGCACATTAAATCAGTATTTGCTACTCGTCAATTTTTTTGGGGATCGCTTACTCAGTCTAATTTTTGGTAAATTTTAGACTTTTCGATGATTTTGGGCGATCGCGCAATCATTAATACCAGGCTTTTGAATTTGTATCTAATGACAGATACAAGTTTTGGTGTGGTCACTCTGATACAATGCCTACGTGTGTTCCCAGAAAAATTAAGTGTGCTTATAACCCTAAAAGTTTTTCATTTTGGGGTTATAAGTCCTATGGCATAGGGAATACTAACTTCAACAAAAAAGTAGACACTAATAAGTCAAACTTACCTATGCCCCAAAACTTACAAAACTTGTTCGACGCGAATTATTATCGCGCCGCAAATTCTGATTTGCGCGGTTTAAATGATGCACAAGCATTATCACATTTTCAACAATTTGGTCTGAATGAGAACCGCTCTTTTTCTGCATTTGTGGATTTAAACTTCTATCGTGCAAGCAATAGTGACTTGGCTAGCTTCAGTAACAAACAAGTATTTGAGCATCTAGAAAAATATGGTGTGGCTGAAGGACGCAAATTTTCACCGTTGTTAGATCTCAATTTTTATGTTGCTGATAACCCTGATGTAGCTCAAGTTTATGGAGGAAGCAAAGAGGGTGCATTAAATCACTTTGAAACTTATGGGCTGAATGAAGGACGCACATCTTCACTTGCGTTTGATGTCAAATACTATCGGAATGCTAATTCTGACTTAGCTGCAACAAAGCTAAGTAACAAAGAACTTTTAGACCATTTTGCACTTTTTGGAGAGAAAGAGGGACGTGCATCAGCAGAGACTTTCGATGCAAAGTATTATCTGTCTAACAATTCTGATTTAGCAAATTTGAGCTACTCTCAAGCATTGCAACACTACCTAACTAATGGCTTGCGTGAGGGTCGTAATGCTAGCGACTATATCAAGAGCGATCGCGCTGGTAACACGATAAATGACGCTCACAAGATAGCTTTAGACTCTAAGGAGGTAATTTTTAGAGACTCTGTTGGTAATGCTGACAATAATGACTTTTATAGCCTCAATTTAAGTCAAACCAGCAACTTCAAAATAGTAGTGAATGGAGGAGTGAATAATGCAGATGTGGAGCTACTCAATAGCAATGGAGAAGCAATAGCTCGTGGAAGTAATGCTGGTAAGAACAGTGAATTGTTGAATGTCAGCAATTTACAGGCTGGTACTTACTACATCCGCGTGTACCAAGCAGCCGAGGGCAGCGACACTAATTACAATTTGAGTTTGTCTGCGACACCTGCAATTGTTTCTACACCCGTGACACTTGCAATTACATCTACGTCTATCACGCCTGAGTCACCCAAGGAGCCATCATCTGTCAATCCTTTTATAGATCGCGTTTTGCAGTTGACGAATGCTCAACGCTTGCAAGCTGGTTTGCAGCCATTAACGTTGAATAGTAAGTTGAATAATTCTGCTCAAGCGCATAGTGAAGATATGGCACTTCATGACTTTTTTGGTCATAAGGGTTCAAACGGATCTTCAATGGGCGATCGCGCTAAAGCATCGGGCTATCAATTTTCTCTATTTGGAGAAAATATTGCCGCAGGCTACGCTACACCTGAAGATGTTGTTCAAGGATGGATGAACAGTCCAGCACATCGCGCTAACATTCTCAACGCCAATTATCGAGAAATGGGCATTGGTTACTATTACCTGGCAAACGACACGGGTAATGTCAATGAGAACTTCTACTGGACGCAAGATTTCGGTGTAATTTCTATTTGATATTCAACTAAGTCCGCAATTCCTCCCAACACCGAATCAAAGATTTCGGTGTTGGGAGGAATTGCGGGCTTGATTTGTTGCGTCCTTTTTAACCTATACCTATGTGATTCTTGGATAAAATTCATTCAAGCTTAACGTATTACCACGTAAAATAAAATTTACATAAAGTTTGAGCAAAACACGCAATTTTATGGGAGAAATTACATAGAAACTAATAGACATCTCCAAGAATAAGTACTGATGGCTATAAATTTATTTGATGCCAATTTCTATCGTGAAGCTAATCCTGATTTAGCAAGCTTCGACAATATTCAAGCACAGTCACACTTTCAGAATTACGGTGTTGATGAAGGGCGGCGTTTTTCTGGATTAGTAGACCTGAATTTCTATCGAGCCAGCAACGCTGACTTGGCTGGTTTGAGTAACCGCCAAGCTTATGAGCATTTATCCAACTATGGCGTTGCTGAAGGACGCAAATTTTCGCAGTTTTTCGACCTCAACTTCTATCGTGGTAAAAATGGCGACTTAAATAATTTGAGCAACGAGCAATTGTTTGACCATTTGCGAAGCTTTGGAGTAAGTGAGGGACGCTCATTTTCACGCTTGGTTGACTTGAATTTTTATCGCACTATCAACGGGGACTTAAAAGACTTAAATAACCTACAAGCTTTACAGCATTTGCAAAAGTTTGGTCTTGCAGAAGGACGCCGTTTTAGTCCCTTTATTGATTTAAATGTCTACCAGGCTGCGAATCCGGATTTGTCAGCGGTGGGTTTTAACAAAAGCCAGTTGTTTGAACATTTAGGAAATTATGGTATCGCCGAAGGACGCAGATATTCTATTTCCTTTGATAGCAATTATTACCGCAGTAATAATTCCGATTTGGCTCAAGCAAATCTAAATCCCTATCAGCTTTTGGAACATTACCAAGATAATGGTCTAGCTGAGGGACGTATTTCTAGTGAATCGTTCAATCCTACTTACTATCTGGATAGTTATTCTGACTTAAGAGCAGCAGGTTTGACCAAACAACAGGCAGCGCTACACTTTGAGATTTCTGGCTATAAAGAAGGTCGTCAAGCTGCACCTTCAAGCTCAATTTCTCTATTCCCAAACCGCGCTGATGACTCTCTCGAAACTGCTGCTAACCTTGGCATCTTAAATGGTAGCCGCAACTTTAGTAACCAGTTTGTCGGCACTACTGACCGCAATGACTACTACCGCTTTACCGTGGCTCAGACTAGCAATTTTAATGCTTCTTTGACTGGTTTAACTGATACTGCTTATGTGGAACTAATTTATGACGCTAACGGTAACAATCAGCCTGATTCTAATGAGCGAATAGACAACATTCAAGTTAACAGGTTTCGCAATTCTATCAACGAAGCTTTGGGAGCAGGTACTTACTTTCTTCGCGTCTATACCGTCTCTACTGGAGATAACACTAACTACAACTTAGAAGTTTCCGCAACTCCTGCCCCAGTCACAACTCCTACAGACCCAGGAAACACTCTAAGGACGGCTTATGACATTGGTTTTATCAACGGTACTTCCGTCTTTAAAGATTTTGTCGGCGCTGCTGACCGCGATGATTACTATCGTTTCAGCCTGTCGAGCAACCGCACATTGAAATTAGATTTGACTGAGTTAAGTCATTACGCTTATGTGGATCTGATTCAGGATACCAATGGTAATGGTGTAGTAGATTATGGTGACCGGTTGGAAAGGTTCTTTGGTAATAGTTCCAGGAATGGCTCAATCAATAAGGCTTTAGGAACAGGTAGTTACTTTGTTCGCGTCTACAGCAATGATATTAGCAGTAACACTAACTACACTCTCACTTTGTTGGCGTAAGCTGTAGATTGGGATTTAAAAGTTGAATTGATTAATCGTGGCGATCGCACTTTGTGTATGTTGAGTGCGATCGCTTTTGCGTGATTTACCAAAATCTATTGTACAAGTTTATACGTTTATTTTCCTTTGAAATACAATCTATATTTCAGTAATTATTCTCTGTAATAACTGTGACAGGAAGGTAACACTAATAATATCAATTAGGGAGCAAGTCAAATTTATTACTTTATATATGTCAATAAATCTATTTGATGTAAATTTCTATCGTGCTGCAAATACCGATCTTGCGGGGTTAAACGACGCTCAACTACAGTCACATTTTCAACAATTTGGTTTGAATGAAGGTCGTCGTTTCTCTGCATTTATTGACCTCAATTTGTATCGTGCGAGTAATAGTGACTTGGCTGGCTTCAGCGATCGCCAAGCTTATGAGCATCTATCAAATTACGGTGTACGCGAAGGACGCAAATTTTCACCCGTGGTTGACCTCAACTATTATCGTGGCAAGAATAGCGACCTAAAGAACTTTAACAACGAGCAATTGTTTGGGCATTTGCAAAGCTTCGGTGTAGCTGAGGGACGCCAATTTTCGCCCCTTGTTGACCTGAAATTTTATCGCTCTGTAAACGGCGACTTAGCAAGTTTTAACAACAACCAAGCCCTACAACACCTGGAAATCTACGGTGTGGGTGAGGGACGGCGTTTCAGTGCGTTTGTTGATTTAAACTTGTATCGGGCTGCGAATCCTGACCTGTTTGCAATAGGTTTTGACAATCACCAGCTGCTTGAGCATTTGGCAAGCTATGGTGTCAGCGAGGGACGCAGATTTTCTATTTCCTTTGATAGCAATTACTACCGTGGCATCTATTCCGACTTGGCTCAAGCAGGTTTTAATAACGCTCAACTTTTAGAACATTTCGAGGATTATGGTTTGACTGAGGGACGTACCTCTTCAGAATCATTTGATATTAATTACTACCTTGCTAATAATGCTGATTTAAAGGCAGCAAATTTCAACAAGCAGCAAGCGCAGCAACACTTCGAGATTTATGGATATCGAGAAAATCGTCTGAGTACTTCATCAAGCTCAATTTCTTTGCCAGCAAACCGTGATGATAACTCTTTAGACACCGCTTCTAATCTTGGTGTCCTAATTGGCAGTCGCAATTTTACTAACCAGTTTGTAGGTACTACTGATGCCAACGACTACTACCGCTTCACCTTGGCTCAGACCAGCAACTTCAGTCTATCCTTGAGTGGTGTAACCCAATTCGCTGATGTGGAACTAATTTATGACAACAATGGCAATCAAGTACAAGATTATGACGATCGGTTAACTAGCACCACTGCTTATAGCAGCTCCAATGGCTCTATCAACAAAACTTTAGGGGCAGGAACTTACTTCATTCGCGTTTCCCCTGATTACTCCAGCTATAATACCAACTACACTCTAGGAGTATCGGCAACTCCTTACCCAGTCACAACTCCCAAAGATCCAGGTAACACTTTAGGTACGGCTCTTGATATTGGTACTGTAAGCACCAACCGCAGTTTTACCGACTTTGTAGGCAGTGCTGACCGCAACGACTACTACCGCTTTAATTTGAGCCAGACGAGCAACTTCAATCTATCCTTGAGTGGTGTAAGCGATTTTGCTGATGTGCAACTAATTTATGACAGCAACGGCAATGGAGTAGTAGATTATAGTGATGAACTGGGCAGCACTAGTGCTTATAGTAGTTCCAATAGCTCCATCAACAAAACCTTAGGGGCAGGAACTTATTTCATCCGTGTTTCCCCCGATTACTCCAGCTATAATACCAACTACACTCTGGCAGTGTCAGCAACTTCTTACGCAGCCACTACTCCCAAAGATCCAGGTAACACTTTAGGTACGGCTCTTGATATTGGTTTCCTTAGTGGTACACGCAGCTTCAAGGATTTCGTAGGCAGTGTTGACAGTGAGGACTGGTATCGCTTTAGCCTTTCCAGTAGCCGCAACTTTAAATTGGACTTGATTGGTCTAAGTAATGATGCGGACGTAGAACTGATTTACGATAGCAACGGTAACGGTCAGTATGATTATTATGAAGAGTTATACTCTAGTTATAATTCTGGTTCCAGCAATGAGACAATCAGCGCTACTTTAGGAGCTGGTACATACTTTGTTCGCGTCAACACCGACTATTCCGACGATAATACTGGCTACATCTTGACGTTGTTAGCCTAACCTGCGTCTGTTTGCATTACGCAATCGATTTCATTCTGTAAATTAACACGCAATTCGCGATCGCACAAAGTTTTTTAATGGTGCGATCGCACTTAGTGCGATATTAATCAAATACCTCAGCCATTGCCAAAGGTTTACCCCCTTGGTCTTTACCAGATAAAATTGGTGGTGCCACAAGATGCCAATCTATGGCTAAATCTGGATCGTTCCAAAGAATACAGCGATCGCCTTGGGGATTATAATACTCTGTAGTTTTGTAAAGTACTTCCGCAACTTCGGAAAACACCAAAAAGCCGTGAGCAAAACCTGGTGGTATCCACAGTTGAAGTTTATTTTCAGCGCTGAGTTCGTAACCAACCCATTGACCGAAAGTAGGAGAACTTTTTCTAATATCTACAGCTACGTCAAAGATATCACCAACAACGACGCGGACTAATTTACCTTGGGGTTGAATGACTTGATAGTGTAAGCCGCGTAGAACATTTTGCTTAGACAACGAGTGATTGTCTTGGACAAACTTGACGTTAATGCCTGTTTTATCTGTAAATTTTTGCTGATTGTATGATTCAAAAAAAAAGCCGCGATTATCAGCAAAAACTTGAGGTTCTATGAGTAAGACATCAGGTATACTATTAGTAGGTTCGATGTTCATTAAATCTTTTGATGCGCTGCTTTTTCAGGGGTTTAGCATCTTTATTTGTAATGAAAATGAGGATTTTCAATAGTTTACTGCCAAGTTTTACCAAGCTTGCCTTTTAAACCATGAAACGTTCCTAATAAGCAAGCCCAAATTTTTATCACTTTGTCTTCAGAATCATACATTAATATAAAAGCTGTGGTACGGATTAAAAATTTTAAGCGTCGCAGACAGCTTTTTAATTTGTACCATCCTTTTGCGTAACGTGTGGATAGATATGTGTGGTTTCTGCAAATATAGTAGTGGCGAAGAGCAGAGTATTTTTGGATAAAAATTTCTTTATTAAGAAACTTAACTTTAATAGGCAGACCAAAGTTATGGTACATAATTGCACTAGGGACAATTAAATTTTTAAAACCTTTTTGTCTAATACGTAATCCATAATCAAGGTCAATGCCATCAATAAATAAATCTCCTCTAGGAGGCGAAATAGTTTTTGCTACACTCACAGCAATTAGGGAACCAGAGGTAATAGGTGCATCACACTCATAAAAACGAACTTTGCTATTATGCTTATAAGCAGCAAAGCGATCGCAATTATATACTGCACCCTCTACAACTTCATTTGTTCTTTCATCTATAGGAGTAGGAGCGATAATCCCAATTTTGTAATTATCGCTCCTCAGTTTATCGTAGGTTTCTAAGAGAGTTTCAAGACAGTTAGGAGTGGGTACGCTATCCTGATCGAATGTCCACAAAAAGTCGTACCCTTGGCTAATTGCCCACTCTATTGCTATCCTCAAACCCTCACCAATACCAATATTACTTGGGTGATGGCTTATTACGATTGAACTGTCAGTATTTTTTAGTAGTGAAACAGGCGAATTGTCTAATACAAAGACAGCACTAACTTCGTAAAATTGTTGACTAATTGCCTGAATACACTGATTTAGAGCTGCATAATCCTTGTAAGCAGTAATGTAAGCCGCTACTTTGTTTCTCCTCACAAATACCTTATTTTTTAGCCCAACTTGGTGGCAATTTTTTATAGACTTCAATATCCTTAAATTCCACAGGAACAGCTGGTCCTTGGGATTTTACCCATTCTGCCATTCGCCGAATACCTGTTTTCAGATCAATCGCTGCGGGAGGATTAAATACATCACGAACTTTGGTGTGATCTGAAAAAGCGTGTACTACTTCATTACGTGCCTCTAACTGCTTAATATTAAGGGGTTTATCAAATGCTTCAGCAATCTCTTCTGCTAGCTGAATTATTGTATACGGCTTGTCAGCACCAACATTAAACACTTGATTAATTGCTTCGCTTACAAGGGGACTACGAGCAATCAAAGGTGCAACATCATCCACATGAGAAAAAGCCCGTGTTTGCAAACCGTCACCGAAGACAGTCATAGGTTGGTCTTGCAAAACCTGATTCATAAAAATACCGATAACATTACGATATTTATCAGCAATGTTTTGCCGTTCACCATAAACATTGTGAGGGCGGAAGATTATATAATTTAGACCAAACATTTCATGAGCTGCTTTCAAGTCTAGTTCCACAGCATATTTAGAAATGCCGTAAGGGTCTTCAGGTTGTGGAACTAGATCCTCACTCATCGGCAGTTGATTAGCGCCATAAACAGCTATTGAAGATGTAAATACAAAACATTTAACATCATTTTTAACTGATTCATTAATCAAATTTATGGAAGCAACTAAATTTGTTTGATAGTTGTAACGCCGGATGAAATGAGAAAGCCCTTCAGCTGCATAAGCTGCTATATGATAAACGTAGTCAAACGGACCATATTCCCAAAGTGAGGTGACAAAATTTGGATCTTTTAAGTCACCTTCAATCCATTTACTGCTAGTAGGAACATTGTCTATAAATCCACCCGACAAGTCATCTGTTGCTACTACTTCCATGCCCAAAGAAAGGCAGCGATCGGTAACGTGTGAACCAATAAATCCTGCTGCGCCTGTTACTAATGCTCTCATTTTGCTTGTTTTGTATCCTTAAACTATCCGATGTGAAAAATATATAATAAATTCTATATATTATTAAAATATAGAATTTTATATTTAATTAACAACATTAATTCTCCTTAAAATTGTAATATACTCAAAATCATTTTTCTGAAATAGTTCAATATTAAAGGGAAAACAAAGATTTTCTTGGCAATATAAAAGGAGTTGCAAAAAAGCTATGTCAGTCCAAACATGGAAATGGATGCTATAGTTAATATTAATTAAATATTGAGCATGGGCAGCAACCTTATCCTCAGGAATTTTATCTACCAACCGAACATATTCCTCAAAATGAGAGTATCTTGACCACGCAGGTCCTTCTTTATAATCCCGTAAGACGTGTTCTATCGTAGTAACAGGGCGATCGCGATCAAAGATACATCTTTTGTCAGGTACAGCCATATACAGGATACCATCCGGTTTAAGAACTCTCAGGTGATTCTCAATTGTACTAATTGGATTTTCACAGTGTTCAATCATGTGATTGGCAATTACAAAATCGACTGAACTGTCAGGTATAGATGGCAAAGTTTCACCATCATCTAAGATGTCTGGTTCTACGAATTCATAATCTGAGAGTTCTGGATATAAACTCCTTAACTTATCTAGAGGCAATCGATCTATGTAGCGAACTGTAGCATGAGAAGGAATCTCAAGTGGCTGATGAAGTGGACCAATTTCAATTCCACTTCCTTTAAGATATCGTTCAGCTATCTGTTTACGTAATATACAAAAATTAGAAGGAGGTTCTTTTAAGTGCGCCAACTCTGTCTGAGTTTGTTGCAACTGAGACTGTAACTGCTCCAATGCCTTAACTGCGAGTCCTTGTGGAGATTTCAAATTTAGCAGTATGCGTTGGATTGTTTTTATACCTTTGTTTAACATCCTTTCCTCTAAGTACTGCGTAATTCAACTTATCAAATCTAATATATAAGAAACTGAATATCAATCCTCCCATTAACGTGTCACTAATCGTTTCCGTAAGTAAAATGCACTTTTATAAGCTAAGTGTCTAAAACCCCCTTGTCGATAGTGGAACTTAACTTTACTCCACAGACTTTTAAGACTTTTAATTTGTTGTAGTTGTACGGGAAACGACTGTAATGGTGTCTGCTGAATAACTGGAGGATGAAGTAGCGGACGAGATCGCATACTAGGATAACGCACAAATTTATCAAGAGAATTAATCGTTAAATCCTTGGTCAAACGTTCTTTAGTTAATTCATCTTGGGGACAGTGTTTTGGCACGGGCGAGAGAGAAATAGGTATAGCTGCTGAGCGATCGCGCTGTTCTTGCTCTGTCCAGCCTGCTTGCTGTAGCCAAGATTGAAAATAAACTAGTTGTTTTTCCTCAGCACAAGTTAAAAAGTCTGCCTGTTGGAAAGCGCTAATATCCTTAGCATTACTGTCTGAGTCACCCTTGTGATATTCGCGTTCTAACATATGAGAACCTTGTAGATCCAAAATCACCGGCATCCTGCCCATCGGATGTTGATGCAAATCTTTCATGATTTCCCAGCTACAAACCACCACGATGTCAGGTTGAACTGTGTTGACCACATCCACCATCCCGTAAGGTTCCCAAGCTAGTTGTAATGTTTGTGCACTAACCAGTTTTTCAAATTTCTTCAGTGATGGGCGTGGCATCGAGAACACTACCTCGTGTCCGCAACTCAACAGACCTTGCCCAATACCCCAAGCACGAAGCCCTGAATCCACAGTCGGTAAGCCTGGGTAAGGTAAAAGGTCTGGGCTAAACACTAACACTCGCCGAGGGTTGTCTGCAAACAGTTGCTGAACTTTAAATGCATCTACAACTGTGTAAGAAGTTTGTGCAGTAATTTGGGGAGGTAAAGGAAACAACGGACGAAACAAATGGGCGATTTCTTCATCAGAGTGCTGACGCTGCTGCTGTATAATACTTCGCTTTGCCATCATTTGTGGCAAATGTTCCACCACATCTTGCATTGCCACTAATGCGCTGACGTTCAATTTATCCAATAATATCGGTGAGTCATCTAAACCCTTAGTACTCTTAATGTGGTATGCATCCTTATCTAACTGTCCACTTGCCACAGCTTGTTCAACTACACCACCTACCGTCGCCAGCATTGCTGCGGATAATACTTGCCCTAAGTTGGCATCGCTGTAGTTTTTGATCATTGAATATAAGGCGTTTCGCTTGTACAGCACCATTTGCCTGTAGTTGGAAAAACTTTTCATCGTTCCGTGATGACGATGATTAGTAATCGCGGATGGTGCGAAAACGACTTTGTAACCCAGCAACCACAGCCGCCAGCCTAAGTCTACGTCTTCAAAATAAATAAAGTAGTCATCATCAAAACCGCCGACATTCAAAAATACCTGTCGGTCAATAATCATCGCACCACCGCAGGCAAATAGCATTGGCTTGATTTCGTTATACTCCTGTGGGTCATAAGGTTGCCCGAAACCTACCTGCGCTGCATGTCCGGCAAAGCTACATATTGCCCCGGCAAAATCAATCCGAGTTCCGTCCCAGTTGAGAATTTTCGCTCCTGCACTTACTACTTCAGGTTCGCTCTCTACAGCTTGGATCAATCCCCGGACAAATTGGGGATCTACCCACATATCATTGTTCAAAAATATAATATAATCGCCTGTTGCCTCACGCGCACCACGATTGTTTCCTGTGGCAAAGCCTAGATTGTCTTCATTGCGAACCAGCCGTACTTGAGGATAATTAGCTTGCATATACTCAACCGAGCCATCTTTTGAGGCATTATCCACCAGCATCAACTCCAGGCGATCGCTTGGATAGTCCAGAGAAGTCAATGAAGAAAAGCAATCTTTAAGATGCCTTAAACCGTTGTAGTTAAGTACAATAACTGTGACTTTTGGGAAGTAAGACATATAATAAATCCTTAAATCCTGTTTGTGAGGAATTTAGAGTTGAAAGGTGTCTGAGTAGTTATGCCTAATAGTATGGTTTGAACACTCCATATCACTCATTTTGTCCCAACCCGACTGTTCGCTTCAGTCGAAACCATGCTTTGCGTAATTTCCAAAACTTACTGCTCTCCATTGCTGCAATCAGGTTGCGTAGTGTCTCTAGTTCTACCTGATTTGATTGAATTAGAGGCTGTAATTGTTCCACTAGCTCGACCTTATTTTTTCCCAACCCGATTTTCCGCTTCAGTTGACACCATGCTTGCCGTAATTGCCAAAACTTACTGCTATTCATTCCTCTAAGTCGTGCCTGTAATTTCTCTATTTCTACTGGCGCAGTTAGTAGTTTTTCGATTACTACTGGCACTGTGGGAGGATGTAGTAGTGGGCGATATCGCATACTTGGGTGGCGGACGAATTTATCTATTGGAGCAATAGTTTTTTCCCAGTTGAACTGCTCTCGAGCTAAACGTTGTGCATTCTGGCTTTTCTGGGTAACAATTTCCGGATGGTCGAATATCTCATTAATGACAGCAGCGATCGCTTCGCTGTCTTCTGGATCTACAATCCACCCAGCGTCGTATTCGCGGATGTAGTCAGACAACTCGGCATAGTCGTTATAGATGACTGGCAATCCACACCACAAATATTCCACTGTGCGAGTAGTAAACGCTAGCTCACGTTCCCGATTGCGCTTCATCAAGTCTATCGCCACGTGTGCCGTGGTATATTTAGCAATCAAATCCTCATGAGATACTGTACCCGGTATAACAACACGAGGACTCTTTTGCAATTGCTCTAGCAGTAAATCAATAATTCCGGTATCGATGGGAATCCAAGGATGTTTGCCACCAAATAGATATAGTCTGCCAGCGTTGCGACGCTCCAGTTGCTGTACTAAAGTAGATAACCCAATTGATGGGTCTTGCCAGGGCAAAAATACTCCACCATACACGAAAGTTAATTCATCTTGGGGACAGTGTTTTGGCAAATCGGGCGAGAGAGAAATAGGTATAGCTGCTGAACGATCGCGCTGTTCGAGTTCACTCCAGCCTGCTTGCTGTAGCCAAGATTGAAAATAAACTAGTTGTGTTTTGCCAGCACAAGTCAAAAAGTCTGCCTCTTGGAAAGCAGTAATCTTAGCTTGGGCATTACTGTGCCAGTCACCCAAGTTCTGATATTCGCGTTCTAACATGTGAGAACCATGTAGATCCAAAATCACCGGCACCCGACCCATCGGATGTTGATGCAAATCTTTCATGATTCCCCAGCTACAAACCACCACGATGTCAGGTTGAACTGTGTTGACCACATCCACCATCCCATAAGGTTCCCAAGCTAGTTGTAATGTTTCTGCACTAACCAGTTTTTCAAATTTCTTCAGTGATGGGCGTGGCATCGAGAACACTACCTCGTGTCCGCAACTCAACAGACCTTGCCCAATACCCCAAGCACGAAGCCCTGAACCCACAGTCGGTAAGCCTGGGTAAGGTAAAAGGTCTGGGCTAAACACTAACACTCGCCGAGGGTTGTCTGCAAAAAGTTGCTGAACTTTAAATGCATCTGCAACTGTGTAAGAAGTTTGTGCAGTAATTTGGGGAGGTAAAGGAAACAACGGACGAAACAAATGGGCGATTTCTTCATCCGAACGCTGACGCTGCTGCTGTAGAAGACTTCGCTTTGCCATCATTTGTGGCAAATGTTCCACCACATCTTGCATTGCCACTAATGCGCTGACGTTCAATTTATCCAATAAGATCGGTGAGTCATCTAGACTCTTAGTACTCTTGATGTGGTAAGCATCCTTATCTAACTGTCCACTTGCCACAGCTTGTTCAATTACACCACCTACCGTCGCCAGCATTGCTGCGGATAATACTTGCCCTAAGTTGCCATCGCTGTAGTTTTTAATCATGGAATAGAAGGCGTTTCGCTTGTACAGCACCATTTGCCTGTAGTTGGAAAAACTTTTCATCGTTCCGTGATGACGATGATTAGTAATAGCGTCTGGAGCGAAAACGACTTTGTATCCTAATATCCACAATCGCCAGCCTAAGTCAACATCTTCAAAATAAATAAAGTAGTCATCATCAAAACCGCCTACATTCAAAAATACCTGTCGGTCAACAATCATCGCACCACCGCAGGCAAATAGCATTGGCTTGATTTCGTTATACTCCTGTGGGTCATAAGTTTGCCCGAAACCTACCTGCGCTGCATGTCCGGCAAAGCTACATATTGCCCCGGCAAAATCAATCCGAGTTCCGTCCCAGTTGAGAATTTTCGCTCCTGCACTGACCACTCCAGGTTCGCTCTCTACAGCTTTTACTAATCCCCGGACAAATTGGGGATCTACCCACATATCATTGTTCAAAAATATAATATAATCGCCTGTTGCCTCACGCGCACCACGATTGTTTCCTGTGGCAAAGCCTAGATTGTCCTCATTGCAAACAATCCGTACTTGAGGATAATTAGCTTGAACATACCCTACAGAGCCATCTTTTGAGGCATTATCTACTAACATCAATTCAAGCTTATCTTTGGGATAATCAAGCTTGAGCAATGAAGAAAAGCAATCTTGCAGATGCCTCAAACCATTATAATTCAGTACAATAACAGTGACGCTGGGTAGGTTAGACATAATAATAAATACTCCTTGGAATCAATCCCGATTTCCTTGTTTGTGTCAGTCTAAATTTATAGCAGTTATAGTTACAACAATTGATTTAAGATTCTTTAACCAATCCGCTAAGTTTTTTCAGCTTTAACCACTGAGTCCGCAACTTCCAAAATTTACTTGTTTGTATCCCGCTGATAGTGGCTTTCAATTGTTCTAATTCTGCTTGGGTGTGTTGCAGTTGCAATTTTGATCGCTCTAATTCTGCTTGGGTGTTTTGCAGTTGCGATTGCGATCGCTCTAATTCTGCTTGGGTGTTTTGCAGTTGCGATTGCGATCGCTCTAATTCTGCTTGGGTGTTTTGCAGTTGCAATTTTGATTGCTCTAGTTCTAGCTGAGTGTGTTGCAATTGCAATTTTGATTGCTCTAATTCTGCTTGAGTGTGTTGCAGTTGCGACTGTTCTGCCCTTTGGTTTTGCAGTTGCGATTGCGATCGCTCTAATTCTGCTTGGGTGTTTTGCAGTTGCGACTGCGATCGCTCTATTTCTGCTTGAGTCTGTTGCAGTTGTGAGTGCGATCGCTCAATCTGATTTTTTAGCTGAGAATACTGTTCATTTAATGCTGCATATTTACCTTCTAGCGATAATGGAAATGCACGTATAATAAACTGAAAAGTATCTGCATCTTCATCTTGTTCAATTTTTTGAGTTAGTTCTATGCTAAAGTCATCTTTATCAATATGTGGTAAGACAGGAATATCAGAGAATACAGGTACTTTAGTGCAATCAATATTACCAATTAAGTATCCGGAACGCTCAAACATATCCACGACTGTTTTGCGTGTAAAAAATCTTAAATGCGTAGCATCTAAAATTCCTAGTTCTGTATACTCAAACTTACCCTGCAACAAAGATAAACGAATTGCCCCATGAGCAATATTGGGAATTGAAGCTACGACATATCCATCCGGCTTCAATAAGTGCTGTGTTTCTTCTAGAACTCTCCACGGGTTCCGCAGATGCTCCAAAATATCTCCAAATACAGCTATATCAAATGTTTGACCAGCCAGCACTTCAGTTAGAGATACAAAATCCAAATCGGCTACGATTACTTTTTCACAATATTTTTCCGCCACTTTTGCAGCATCAGGGTTAATCTCAATTCCCGTTACTGTGCATCCTTTTTTTAATAGTAGTTGAGCAAAATAACCAGTTGCACAACCAAAATCTACTACTCGCTTGTTTTCTCCTACCAAGCGGAACATTTTCTTTAAACTATGATTTTCGTCCAATTCATCTTCAGTTAGCTCTTGGTAAGATGGATAATCTTTTTTAAAATCATTCAAAGTCATATATTAATACTTGTCTTTAGCGATTTAATATTAGATGTCAATACTTTTTTGTGGATGACATTCACGCTCATTGGCTGATCTACTAAAGCATGAACTTGCTTACCTGTATCTGGCGGAAGCACCTGAAAAACGATTGCATTATCTATCCAGTCAAAAGTCATGGATGCATAAGTTTCTGTTCCAGCTACTGTCAAACTGTAAGAACCTGTTCTTAAAGGCAAGCTAAATTTAAATTCGATTTGCAGCCTATCTCCTGTATCCAAATTACTAATCGGATAATTTTCTTCAAAAGTGTTGCTACCAATAATTTCATTTCCATTCTTATCGCAAATATAAAAACCAACAATGCACTCTTGAAGTGGCTGGTTTACCTTTAAATTAATTCTTAACGTTACTTCTTCATTAAATCCAAAAATGGGACTTTCGCTAGTAATCTCTCCAAATTGATTAAGTAGGTTTACTTCCTCTATAACAGCCTTGCCGTTTCCTCTACGTGTTAGCTTGACATTGCTGTTCGATTCTTGTTTGACATCAATTCCATTACAACGTAAGGCAGGAGAATTATTCTGCTCGCTAAATTTATTTTCAACTTCATCCGTTTGCCCTAACTCCAATTCTAGTTCTGTAACTAATTTCATGTATTCTATGATGACGGCATTGGGCAATCCTGTAGTATATATTTGCCCGTCATGAATCATTACGGCTGAATTACATAATGTTTTAATCGCGCCTGAATCGTGGGAGACAAACAACGTTGTCACCCCTGAATCCATCAAGGTTCGCATCCGTCGCATACAGCGATGTTGAAACACTACATCCCCGACAGCAAGCGCTTCATCCACAATTAAAATTTCTGGTTCAACATTTACCGCTACTGCAAAAGCCAAACGGACAAACATTCCACTTGAATAAGTTTTTACAGGCTGCTCAATAAAATCACCGATATCCGCAAAACCTGCAATCTCATCAAATTTATTTTCAATTTCCCTTTGATTTAACCCCAACAACCGTGCATTAAAAAAGACATTCTGCCGCCCAGTAAACTCAGGATTAAACCCACTCCCCAACTCCAGCAGCGCCGACACCCTACCTTTAACCTGTACTTCTCCCGTCGTTGGTGTCAACGTGCCAGCAATAATTTGCAGCATTGTACTTTTCCCAGAGCCATTTCGCCCAACAATTCCTACTGTCTGTCCCTTGGGAATTTCCAAATTAATATCCCGTAGCGCCCAAAATTTATCGGCTCTACTCTTACCAGGTAACAACAGTTCCTTGAGTCTATCTACTGGACGAGCATACCGCTTAAAACACTTCGAGACATTTTTTAGGGAAATAGCAATTTCTTCTCCCATGCTGTTGCCCTTACTCCTCAAAACTTCCACACCATCACCAAGAGCCTATCAGACTAGCCGCAGGCATTACCACCAAAAATTGTGAACACGCTAAATAATTGCTGTATTTTATCGTATTTGTCGCACATTGAATGCGTGAAGAAAGAGATTTTAGCCTTAACCCTGCGGGCTTAACTTCAACATGGGATGATAAGGCTTTGCGCTCCACCTGACGCTATGATATTATGACTTGCAATTCATATGTAACAATCTTGTTTTTCAAATGTTGTTTATTGTGCAAGACACCGTAATTTAACGATTGGTTCCTGGTCTCTATTGGCTAACTACCAAATTGACTGTAAAAAATAGTATTTTTCTCCTCGGCAAATTATTCGGATTAATTCCCTAAGAGCGCGATCGCGCTCTTAGGTGTTCTTGTCCATTATCAGAGCGCGATCGTAATTAATCAAGTTTCTTAATCTACAACACATCGGCAAATGCTGGACGCAGACGCCGATAACACCACAATCCGCCACAAAAAATTACTAAAGCAATTAGTGAGGAAACTCCCCATTCGCCCCAGTGTTTGACTTCTCCAACTAATATTAAGTCGCGATAGACTTCTACGATCGCTGTCATGGGATTTAACCAAAATACCCATCCGCGCCATTGCTCTGGAATAGCCGTAGCTGGATAAATAATTGGTGTTAAATACATCCAAATGTTTAAAATTACTCCTAAGCTTTGGGGAATATCTCGCAAAAATACTGTTAGCCCTGCTGCTAAGTAACCTAATCCTGCCGTTAATAATAGCTGTGGTAGCCAGACCAAGGGTAACAGCGCCAAGGTGGTATGTAAAGTATGCGAAGTCACCGCTACAAAAAAAATCAACGCCATTAAACCGAAGGAACTTTCAATAAACGCTGATAAAATCGGTACTAATGGTAATAGTCCTAAGGGAAAAACTACTTTTTTGACTAAGTTCGGCTGTGCTGTTACCGAACTAGCAGATTGGATTAATCCACCGCTAAAGGCAATCCAACAGACCAATCCGGCAAATAACCACAAACCAAAAGTAAAGTTATTTTCTGGCAAATTCTTGACTGGAGACTTCACCTTCAACACTACAGAGAACACATAAGTATAAATCAGCAATTGTGATAACTGATTCAGCAAAGGCCATAAGTTACCTAAAATAGAACCTTTGTACCGCGCTTCCAAGTCCCGCCGCACTAAAATTCTCAGTAAGTCAAACTTTGCCCACCACTTATCATTAACTGGTAGAATTCTTCTCAGCTTCTTTGCTTTACGGGCAGCTCCTCGCATTGTTTGCAACAATTCCTGCTTCCTCGCTCAGTACATACGCACCTAATTTTCTTCAATGAAGCTTGTTAGCTATGAAAGTTCCTACATATAATTAATTGCTGCTAAAAAGCTCTGTAAAAATCATCTTGGTGATTATACCATAACTTATTTGCATTGCCATATATCGTTACTCTCATTTTTGAGCTAAGTCAACGTATCTGGATCAATTCCTAACGCTCGCAGTTGTTCGGCTAATATGAGCGATCGCCGAAGTTCCTGTTGCAAACGCAATTCTGCTAAGGCTGCGCGTTGCTGCGCTTCAGATGCCTGTTGCTGTGCTAAGGCTGCGCTTTGCTGCGCTAAGGCTGCGCGTTGCTGTGCTGAGGCTGCTTGTTGCTGCTGGGCTGTTGCTGCTTCTTCTGGTGTCGGTACTAAATCGCCATCAAGTGTAAAATAACGCAGTTTACCCCCCTCCACACCCAAATACAAACCTAGCACTTGACTCCAAAGCCATCCCCGCTGATTTGGTGTAATTTCTTGATATTGATTGCCGATCAATTCAAAACCAACAAATTCTAAACTTTCCGGCGAAAACCAAAAGTATTCCGGGGTGTGAAATCGATTTTGATAAAGATTTTTCTTCAAATTCCGGTCAACGTCAGCCGTACTTTCAGAAAGTCAGTAAACCAAAAAGTTTTCTCCTCAAGGCGATCGCTAACCAGCCATTGCGTAGTTTTAGGTGCTAGGTGATACTAAATATCTTAAAAGTACTTATGCTTCT
>NZ_JBPAOH010000096.1:0-30125 GCF_050875635.1 Tolypothrix sp. VBCCA 56010 | reverse complement strand
GCCTTGGTGTGATTGCCACCAAAGAACATTGCAGCACAGACCGCAGTTGTAATAATTTCTGCATCGCTCCGGAATTCTCCGGCAATCTTCGTCATGAGCGATCGCCTTTAAGAGATCGTCAGTGATAGCATAAATGGTAATTATTTCGTTTAGCATACACCCCTCCTAATTTTCTGACTGGAGGGGATTTTATTGCTTAAGTGCCCCTTCCTCGATCGCCTATGCATAGTAACTAGCAACTTGGGTTAATAGTTTCTAGCACCTTAGTTAATTTCTGACGCAGTTGGCAAAGGGTTTTACAATTCTCCCATTGCAGTTTGCTTTTGATAAACTCCCAAAACCTCTCAATTGGGTTCAATTCTGGAGAGTGAGGGGGCTGAAAAATTGGTATAATATTTTCTGGACAATCAAGAGTTTTAACTGTGTGAAATGAGCCTTGGTCAAATTGGATAACTGCAACGTCCTCGCCAAGTTCTGCTGAGAGCAACTCTAAAAACTTCTGAAAACAATCACCATCAAGATGTGAAAACTCGTAGAAAAAACTGTATCCGCTTAAAGGTTCAACGACAGCGTACAAGTAAAAATTATCACGTTGCCACTGACTCAAACCGATGGGTTTGACACCGGGAGCGGTAATTAAACGTCCCGCAATCGTCTTTAATCCCAAGCGGGTTTCGTCTTGGCACATATACCTAAGCCGCTTGCCTGACCCAAATTCATCTTGTAAAAATTTGAGCGCTAGAGGGAGTTTTTTTTAAAGTGAGATAAGCTTTCTGGATGCTGTTTCCGGCTTTTGGGACGAGGAACTTTTAGTTTGGCACCTAAACTGTAGCGCACAAGCTGATAAACCGTTTTGTAGGCAATATGACGTCCCAGTTCGTTCTCTAACCATTGTTGAATTTGACTGTAGCTGTGAAATCCTTGTGGTTCGGACAATCGCTGTTTTAGGCGTTCCAAATTTTCTCCACTAACTATAGGTTCTTTACCAGGCGCATGTTTCACACATAGCAACCCACTTCGTCCCTTGTCTTTATACTTTTTTAACCAACGAGTTACGGTAGCTTCATCCCGTCCTAAACGTTTGGCGATCGCTTGCCGACTTGTGACTTGACCACTTTTAAGCCAGTACAGCATTTGTAATCGCTCTTTGCAACTTGCCGTTGTTGCATATTTAACAGCTTTTTCTAATTCTTCAAGGCTTTCTTTAATCTCGACTTGCAATCTCAAACCCATCACGTTTAAACCAAACGCACCCTTGTTTTAATTTAGCGCAGCTTCATACAGAAATGGTATTAATAATGAACCGCCAAGAGCGCCAAGGACGCCAAGGGAAGAGGATAGAGAGATTATATCTCTCGCAAAAGTCACGAGTATTTGTATTCTTCTTTGCGTCTTTGCGCCTCTGCGTGAGACTTGTTTATTATTTAGGTAAAATTTGGAGTAGGTTTGTTACTATTTGTTGTAGCTGTTGGTGGTTGATTTTGCCTTGAGTGTTACGAGGTAATGTTGGGACGCAAATCCAGTGTTTGGGAATTTTGAATTTGCAAAGTTTATCTTTGAGTATGTTTTGGATTTCTAAGGTAGATATGTTTGCTTTTGTGGGTATATAAATGGCTGTTATCGCTTGTCCCCATTGTTTATCTGGGATGCCAATTACACAAACATCGTTTACCATTTGAGTTGCTCTAATTGCTGATTCAATTTCTATTGGGTAGACGTTTTCACCGCCAGTAATGATTTTATTACTACTACGTCCAACAATATTTAAATGACCTTCGTCATCTAAGAAACCTAAATCATCAACTTGTAAATAATCCTTATTTTTCCATATTTCTGGATAGTAACCAAAGGCTAAAGATTGAGATTGTATAATTATATTTCCTTTTTGATTTGAATTTAAAATTTCGCCTTGTTCATTACAAATTGTTATTTTTGCATGGGGGAGAATTTGACCGCTGCTAATTTTACCATTGAGGAAATCGTCAGGTTTGACTGTGGCAATTTGCGAAGCGGTTTCTGTCATCCCGTAAGTTGGTGCTAATCGAATGCGGTAAAATCTTGCTTTTTCTAAAAGTTCATTCCAAGCTGGGGCACCTCCTAAAAGTACGGTTTTAAATTGGGATAGCCACGTTGTTAAATCTGGATTTTGTAGAAGACGTTGTAATTGTGTTGGAACTAAAGATATAAAAAATTCCGATGGTTCAATATGATATATTTGATTTGATTCTACTTCTTTAAAGGGGAAAATAGCGAGTTTACCACCAGTGGTAAAGGAACGCAGAAATTGCATTAAACCGCTGACGTGATATAGTGGTAATACACAAAATGAATTAACTTTATTTAGCTGAAAATATTCGGTAAATCCTTTCACAGATGCCATGAGGGTGTCCCAAGTATGGATGGCAAATTTAATCTTTCCCGATGAACCACCTGTAGGAATCATAATTGTATTGGGAATGGGGCATAGGTAATGGTGAGTCCAGCCCCCGTCTTGGCGGTTTCCGTCACGATGGGGGACTGGCGAACCCGAAGGGGGCATAGGTAATGGGGCATAAACAATTCTGTTCCATCCTCCCGAATCTTCATCTCCTAAAATGAGGTTTGGTTGTACTAAGTTAAATACTTCTTGCCATTCTTGTTTTCCCCAGTCGGGGTTACAAAGAAAAACTGGACAATTAGCAGCACATGCGGCGATAAAGCCTGCTAAAAAACGCACGGTTTCGCGTTCAGCTAAAAGGATTTTTTGTGGTGTTTTGTATGCTAATAATTCTAAATAAAACTTTTCAAATAATTGTTGAAAATGAAAGCGATCGCATCCGATAAGCCAATCATCATTTTGACGTTTGATATAATCTAAAATTTCCATAGATTTTCAAGCCAATTATCCTTCTCTTGTTCAAAAAAATGGTTAACACCAAATCCAACTGCGCGATTATGCTGAGATAATTGCGCTGCTAACTTAAGTGCAGCTTGTCTGCCAATTTCAGTTTCAAATACGGATGAAAATACAGCATCAATTTTATGTTGTTGGCAAAACTGACGCAGACGAAAAGGTGAACCGACTATTCCCGGTTTAATTACAAAAATGTCTCGCCAACCTTGTTGGAAGCAGCATTCAAGTTGTTTGAGTGTGGCGACAGATTCATCTAAAGCTATCTTCGTTTCATAGCAATAAGATAATTCCAACATTCTTTGAAATTGATCTACTCTTAGCGGTTGTTCGATAAATTCAATTTCCACTCGGTTTTGATTGGCTTGATGATTATCGCAAGTCCACAGCCATAAATTTGCATCTTCATAGCTGAGTCCTCCGTTTGCATCTAATCGCAGTTTTGCTCTTGATGGTAAAGCTTGAGTGAGTAACTCAAGAATTTTCAGTTCATAGGCGATCGCATACACTCCAATTTTCCACTTAAACGTGCGATATCCTTGTTCCCATAACTTCTGCCATTGTTCCAAAACAGCCTCACCTGCTGGTAATAACCCACTGTAGGTGAGGGAGTGGAGAGGGGGAGAGGGGGGGATGGGGAGAGGGGGGGAGGGGGAAGACAAGGGAGAGGGGGAGGAGGGGGGAGACAAGGGAGAGGGGTAAGATATTCCTCCTTGTCCTCCTTGTCCCCCTCGTCCCCCTTGTCCCCCTTGTCCCCCCTGTCCTCCTTGTCCTCCTTGTCCCCCTTGTCCCCTTGTCTCCCATTCCCCCCCTCTCCCCATCTCCCCACTCCCCCCTCCCCAAAGCGCAGACTCAAAGCCAAATTGACAAGCGGGTAACTCATCTGGGATAGAAAAAATCGTCTCCTCAGTAATTTCCGTGGGTAGTTGGCGACAAAACGATAAAGCTTGTTCTATGGTTTCCGAACCAAACCAGCTAATAGGGGCAATTTCTCCCCAACCAATATTTGTTTCATCGCTAAGACAAAGAATAATACCGTCCCGGATATCCCAAGTACCGTGACTGGTAGCCAGGGGACGCACAAATCTCCGTCGATAAGGACGAAACTCAAATCGATAGGGCATCAATTGCAAGTTGGTTGTTAATGGGCAATGGGCAATGGGCATTGGGCATTGGGAATTGGGAATGGGTAATGGGTAATGGGTAATAATTCTTTTTCCAGTCGCCATGCCCCATGCCCCATGCCCCATGCCCCACTATCCACCATCCACTATCCACTAACCTCCTGAAAGCATAAAACCCAAACCGAAAAGCAAGCAACTCCAAAAATGCACGGCAACAGCGATGAATTTACAGTTGCTGACTTTTTCTGGCTGGTTATGATTTTGCAAAACGTGGTTGCAAAGTTTGAAGGCAAAGGGTAAACTCACCCAACTCAGCAATGTCCACACGGGGAACATCCCCAACAGTACAAACAGCAAGTTGAGGGGGTAAATACTTGCCGTGAACCAGGTTAAAACCTTCGCACCTCTAGCAGTACCGAGACGGACGATAGGCGATCGCTTGCCGGCAGCTATGTCATCCTTAACTTGGTGAAAGTGCGAACAAAATAAAATTAAACTCGTGGCAATCCCCACGAACACCGAAGCTGCTAAACTTGTCATGTTCCAGCTTTGGGTTTGACTGTAGTATGCTGCCGTCACTGCTAATGGACCAAAGGCGAAAAAGCAAAGAATTTCCCCTAAGCCCTGGTATCCTAAACGAAAGGGAGGTCCTTGGTACATATAGCCCAAGGCACAGCACAACAAAATTATCCCAATCACAGTTAGGTCTTGCTGCCACCAAGCTATTGCTAGTATCCCCAGTAAACCTAATCCCAAACAAGAATTTCCTAACCCAAATATTAATGCTTTATTGGCAGTTAAATTTACCAAAGAATGATGTTTATTTTTATCAATCCCCGTCTCGGAATCAAAAACATCATTACTGAGATTTTCCCAAGCCAAAATTAAGATTGCAGATGCTAAAAAAGTAGAAAAAACTGCTCCATGAAAAATCCTGGTTTCCGCAAAAGCTACAGCAGTTCCTACCCAGATAGGCATAATAGCAACGCTGTACATCGGCGGTTTAATTGCCGCCATCCATAACTTTTTGTTGGGATATGAAATCAGTGTAGTCATCTTGTGTAAGCAATTATGGTTTCGATCTTGTACCAGAACAAAAATCAGATGTGCAACGAGCGCCATTTTTTCTGTGGCTGATTCGCCTTAAACTAGTCATGACCTAAAAGGGTATTGCAACACCGTGATTTGCACTTACTCACTACGCTGGTTAAACAGCGGCTGAATATGTTACCTGTAAAAATACGACCACGAATTATTGCACTTTAGGAAGATAACTTCAAAAAAGTTTACTAAATTTAGATCCATGACAGTTTCACCATGTCGCGCCAACTTAAGCGTATATAATAAAGAGCTATACGAATTTCTGTTAGCGGTTCAAGAAAATTGCCGCCAAAATCATTGTCGGCAGATTGTCAGTATTTCGCTGGAAATTGACTATGTTGATCCGTTGATAGTACTTGCTCAACTTAATCAAGCAAATGAAATAAATTTTTACTTTGAGAACAGAGGCAAAAAAGAAGCGATCGCTGCCATTGATGCTATCGCAAAATTAGAAATTGCCGACAAAGAGCGTTTTATTATAGCTGAAAATTTTATCAAAGATTGTCTCAAAAATATAATTAATTTTGGTAGTACAAATTTACCTTTTTCTCGCGCTCACTTTTTTTGTTGCTTCAGTTTTTTTGATAAAAATGCCCAACTTGATTATCCATTTCCTGCGGCTACCATTTTTCTACCCCGTTGGCAAGTAGCTGTGAAAAATGAACGCTGTATATTAGTTGCGAATACAATCATCAACAAGAGCGTAAATATTCAAAAATTATTACATAACCTTTGCGAACAAGTAGAGAAAATTCAATCTTTAGAAGCAAATGCAATAAATATTGATTATTCTCGACGTAAATACAGTAAAAAAACTCTACCCAACCCTGATAAATTTAAACTTTCGGTTTTATCTGCATTATCACAAATCCGCGCTAATCACTTGAGCAAAGTTGTTTTAGCAGATGTGTTAGATGTAAAATCAAGTCATAAATTTAACTTAGTTCAATCTTTAAACAATCTTCGACAATTACATCCTAATTGTTATGTATTTTCTACAAGTAATGGTAAGGGACAAAACTTTATTGGTGCAAGTCCAGAAAGGTTAATTAGTATCCACAAAAAACAGTTAATTACTGATGCTTTGGCAGGTTCTGCACCTAGAGGTAAAACACCAACTGAAGATGCAGCAAACGCCGATCGCCTGCTAAATAGTCAAAAAGAAAGGCACGAACATTCGCTAGTAATTGATTTTATCACTCAGCGCCTATCTGAACTAGGTTTATTACCGCAAATGTTATCACCGCGCTTGCGACAATTATCTAACATTCAGCATTTATGGACACCAATTAGTGCTATAATTCCCGCTAACGTACACCCGTTAAAAATAGTCGCTCAATTGCATCCTACACCAGCCGTTGCCGGTGCAGCCAGAGATATTGCCTGTGCAGAAATTCTTCGTCACGAAAGCTTTGAGAGGGGTTTGTATGCGGCGCCCTTGGGTTGGGTAGATTCTGACGGTAACTGTGAGTTTATTGTCGGAATTCGTTCGGCATTGATTGATGGCGATCGCGCTAGACTTTACGCAGGTGCAGGTATCGTCGCAGGTTCCGATCCCGACAAAGAACTAGCAGAAATTCAACTTAAACTTCAAGCGTTATTAAAAGCATTAGTATAATTTAGTAGGGTGCGTTAACGAAGTAACGCACCCTACATTATTTCAAATCTCTATGAGTAAAAGACTTAGCATTCTTCCCAGTGTAAGTACTTACAACATGACCATCACCAATCATTTGATACTTGTATGTTACCAAACCTTCTAAACCCACCGGACCGCGAGGGGGCATTTGTTGAGTACTAATTCCTACTTCTGCACCGAAACCGTAACGGAAACCATCAGCAAAGCGGGTAGAACAGTTGTGGTAGACTCCAGCTGCATTTACTAGCGCTAAGAAAGTTTTCGCAGCTTCTGAATCTTCAGTAATAATTGCCTCCGTATGACGAGAACCATAATCATTAATATGTGCGATCGCTTCTTGTAAAGAATCGACAATTTTAATTGACAAAATCAAATCGCTGTATTCAGTTTCCCAGTCTTCTTCTGTTGCAGCTACAATATTAGGCAATATATCGCGGGTACGTTCATCTCCTCTTAATTCTACATTAACTTTTTCTAAAGCATCAGCAACTTTTGGTAAAAATGTTGTCGCAATATCCGAGTGAACTAATAAAGTTTCAATCGCATTACAAGCAGCCGGATATTGAGTTTTAGAATCAATTGTAATCGTCACAGCTTTGGCAATATCAGCAGCTTTATCTACATAAAGATGACAAATTCCATCGGCGTGACCTAACACAGGAATGCGGGTATTTTCCTGCACAAATCGCACAAAAGAATTAGAACCTCTAGGAATAATTAAATCTACATATTTATCTAACTTCAAAAGTTCTATAGTTTCTTCTCTTGTTGTCAGCAATTGCACCGCATCGGGGTTAACAGCACTTTCAGATAATCCTTGTTTAATTGCTTTGACTATCGCTTCGCAAGAACGAATCGCTTCTTTTCCACCTTTGAGAATAACACCATTGCGCGACTTAATAGCCAAAGAAGCAATTTGAATTGCAGCTTCCGGACGCGCTTCAAAAATAACGCCCAAAACGCCTAGAGGAGAAGTAATTCGCTTGAGAATTAAGTTAGTATCAATTTCGCGGTGAATCTGCACTGCACCGACTGGATCGCTTAGTTTACCGACATCTCGGACTCCAGCGATCGCATCCCTTAACTTATGTTCATCCAACTGCAAGCGCTTGTAAAGCGGTTTGGCAATTTTTTCCGCCGCCGCTTCACAATCTGTAATATTCGCTTGTAAAATTTCATCTTTCGCCGATTCTAAAGCGATAGCGATCGCTTCAATCGCCCTTGTTTTCACTTCACTAGAGACAACCGCCAATTTACTCGCAGCAAGTCGGGTTTTTTGAGCGATTGCAATCAAATCAGAGTCAGCAGCTTGATAAATAATCATAACACACGCATACAGCAGTTTCACTTTTATTAGACTACACCAATCCGTAGAGACGTTCAGTCGGAAGGTCTCTACAATAATCTAAAAATAAATCTGACATAACTAGGACTTACACAAAATACCTCTCGCTCCTCTTATTCCTTCGTGTCCTTCGTGTCTTCTCCTGTCGGAGACGCCAAGGGCGAACGTGGTTCGTTACTCCGTGAAGGAGTGCGTAAGTCCTAATAACTATGATTTTTCCATACTGTCAAAGCGTTTCGCAATTATTGATTTCTAAATTAATCCTATAATTGCATAATTTGACTTGACTTATCCTATTAAGGATATAGAGCAAGGTTTTAGTATTAACCTTGCTTCGCTTGTACCTGATACACTTTTCAAACTTTCGATTTTCCTGAAACATTCACTTTCTTTGGAGAAAATATAATGCAATCTACCAATGATGTCTCTGCTCAACTTAACAAACCTGTACTGAAAGAAGGTTCCACAGGTGATGCAGTCAAAGAACTGCAAGAACTTCTCAAAAAATACAATACTTACACGGGTGCGATTGATGGTGCATTTGGTCCAATCACCAAAAAAGGTGTCATAGCCTTTCAACATCGCGTATTTCTCAAAGAAGATGGTATTGTTGCCGATAATACTTGGCGGGCATTGTTTAAAGGTGCGCCAGTCGATATGCCAATTTTGAAGAAAGGCAGCAAAGGCGACTTAGTAAAAACCGTTCAGAATCTTCTCAAATCTAGCAAAGATTATAACGGTGCGATCGATGGTGAATTTGGCTCTAAGCTAGAACGTGCGGTGAAAGAACTGCAAAAACGTACTGAGTTGCCTCATGATGGCATTGTCGAAGACCGCACTTGGTTCGAGTTAAGCAAAATTCCCCACTAATAAGGGCAGGGGGGCAGGGGGACAATTGTTTCTCCCCATCTCCCCCATCTCCCCCATCTCCCCCTCTCCTTGTCCCCCCCTCTCCCCCTCCCTTGCTTGCGCGATTCACTGATAAAAATTAAAGAAACTTTATAGAAGTAGTGAAAACACATATTAATATATGTGTCGAAAAACTTTTCCGTAATTGCGGTGGCGATCGCTGTATCTATTGAGTATTGATAGATAAATACCACTCCTCCTAAAGGGAGATATTATGTCACTGCAATCAGGATTAGATGCCTTTAAACAAGGACGTTATCAAGAAGCTATTGAATTACTAGAAGAATTCAGTCGAAATAATTTTGATGAAACTTCTCCAGGCTATTTAAACGCGCAGATGTGGCTGCTGAAAGCGTATCAAGCCACAGGAAAAATTGAAAAAGCTTGCGACCTGTGTCAGCGGTTAATTAACAGCGATAATCCAGAAGTACGCACCTGGGCAGAAAAAGCTTACCCTACTTTACATCAACCTGCAAAAACGCCATCTCGCAAAATTGAAAAAAGCGAACGCGCTGCGACAGCTGGTGTCCAATTAGCCATGAAGGGTGTCGGTGGTAGTTTAGCACTAGCATCTGGTGTCACCCTCACCTTGCTGTTTGGCATGGTGTTCGTTTTAGGTTTAGCTTTGGTATTTATTGTCAATAGCGATGCACCGATAAATGGATTAGCGATCGCTTTAGTTATCACTCTTATTTTCAACCTCGCTGCCTTCTTTCTGTCTCCGTTTTTGATGGACTTAACCCAAAGTTGGCTCTACCATACTCGTTGGGTAGACATAACAGAAGTTGAAAATCTCAGTCCAGAAACAGCCAGAGTAATTCGTCGCGTTTGTCAGCAGAAAAAATTAAAAATTCCCAGACTGGGAATCATCGACGACGAAAACCCCACGGCTTTTACTTACGGCTCATTACCCAACAGTGCCCGCTTAGTCGTCAGTCACGGACTTTTCACTTACCTAGATGATGATGAAATTGCTACCGTCTACGCCCACGAATTAGGACACATCGTCCACTGGGATTTTGCGGTAATGACAGTAGCTTCCACCTTAGTGCAAATTTGCTATTTGATTTACATCACAGCCAGAAGCCTTGGACGTGGCGGTGGTGATAGCAAAATCAAAGATGCGGCACAAGCTGCTGCCCTAGCTGCCTACGTGTTTTACATCGTTGGTACATACCTAGTACTGTACCTCTCCCGCACGCGAGAATACTTTGCTGACCACTTTGCCGCAGAAACCACCGGCAACCCCAACGGACTTTCCCGCGCTTTAGTGAAGATAGCCTACGGAATTTTAGAAGAAGGTTCGCGGGCAAAAGAACCTAGCCGCTTAATTGAAGGTACTCGCGCCTTGGGTATTTACGATCCCAAAGCGGCAGCGTCTACCGGAACCGCCTACCGCATTGCATCAGATACACAAAAAATCGGTCGCGTCTTTCTGTGGGATATGTTTAATCCGTGGGCTTGGTGGATGGAGTTAAATTCCACTCACCCCTTGACAGGAAAACGAGTTCGCGCCCTCAGCACCTATGCAGAACAGCTTGGTTTAGCAACTGAATTCGACATGGGGCGAGTTATTGGCGAAGGCAAAACTCTCAATAAAAGTAAGCTTTACGGCAGCTTTTTCTTAGATGTTATTCTGTACGGCGCTGAAACGATTGGGTTTGTCGCCGGCTTGATTATCGGCGCTATCTTGTGGTCAAGTTCACAAAACCCAGGTTTGATGCTGGGTTTACCACTCATCGGCTTAGGTGTGGGAGTGGTAATCAAAGCCTTCATTATGTTTCCCAGCTACAGCCAAGTGCCAGAAACTGACGTTCTCACTTTGATGTCAGACCCTTATGCTAGTCCGTTGCGTGGAAGACCTGCGAAACTCCAAGGTACACTAATTGGTCGTGGCGATTCCGGTTATAAATTTGGTTCTGATTTGAAAATCCAAGACCGCAGCGGAATGCTTTATTTGCATTATGCTTCGCGCTTTGGTCCAATTGGTAACTTTCTGTTTGGAATGAAACGAGTTGAAAGCTTGATTGGCGAATCAGTTGGGGCTGTAGGTTGGTTCCGTCGAGGTGTCGCACCGTGGATGGATTTGAGTCAACTCAACAGTGAAAGCGGCACTCTTGTCAACAGTTATCATCGCTTTTGGTCATTCGTCTTGGGTGGCGGATCGATTATCCTAGGAGTGGTCATTACGTTGTTTATGACCGGCAAATAGCTAAATTTTAGCTTGCTGTCAGAGCATTTCTAATTTATCCAAGCTGTAATTACAAAGGAGGTAGTGAGTAGCGGGTACTGCCTCCTTTTATTGTGTGGGTTAAACCGGATAAAATTCTTGCGTAAATCTTGTTTATAATCCATGCAATACTCTCTTACAAAAGCAGGATGAGGTGTACGTATGGAGCCGAGAAGGAAAGGCTCTCCTACTGAAGTGTTTTATTACCTAAACTCTCTAGTCAAACATCGTCAAAAACCTGTTGAGAATTGGCAATCTTATGTATTGCCGCATAGTAATATTGAAAGTTTAGCCCCGAATCTATGGCATGTAACAGGCACGATGCCTAATCCGATGCTTCCACCACGGGAAATGGCGATCTTTAAGCTTGCAGATGGTGACTTGCTGATTCATAGCGCGATCGCTTTAGACTCCGAGACAATGACAACTCTCGAATCTCTCGGAACTCCAAAAGTCATGGTTGTGCCTAATCGAATTCATCGCTTGGATGCAGCTTGTTTACGAACTACCATTACCAACGGGCAAAGCGTTGGTCTTTACAGACATCTTGTTTAACTTGACAGAATCCTATCTTCAGCAGTACGCACCCAAAGGTAAGCTGAATAGTGTTAGTGATCGCCGATTTGAAACGATTAACCCTGCTACCGGCGAGACTATCTGCGAAGTTGCAGAAGCAGATGCACCGGATGTAGATAAGGCTGTGCAAGCAGCTCGTAATGCTTTCACCAGTGGAGAATGGTCAAAAATGTCCGCTACCCGTCGCGGAGAGTTACTTTACAAGCTGGCTGATTTAATTGAGCAGAATATCGACGAGTTGGCACGGTTGGAAACTCTCGATAACGGCAAACCGCTGAGTGATTCTTTAAATGCTGACTTACGGCTGGTCATCGCTTGTTACCGCTATTATGCAGGTTGGGCTGACAAGGTGCAAGGTAAGACCATCCCAATTAATGGTCCGTACTTCTGCTACACTCGCCATGAGCCTGTGGGTGTGGTTGGTCAGATTATCCCTTGGAATTTCCCGCTACTGATGCAAGCGTGGAAACTCGGACCTGCTTTGGCAACGGGCAATACTGTGGTGATGAAAACAGCCGAACAAACACCGTTGTCTGCGTTGCGAGTAGGTGAGTTAATTATCGAGGCTGGTTTTCCCCCTGGTGTGGTGAATATTTTATCAGGATATGGTCCAACAGCAGGAGCGGCAATTTCCCGCCATATGGATATTGACAAAGTAGCATTCACTGGTTCTACTGAAGTAGGACATTTGATAATGGAGGCTGCTGCAAAGAGCAACCTCAAACGGGTAACTCTAGAACTTGGTGGTAAGAGTCCGAATATCGTCTTTGCCGATGCTGATATGGATGAAGCGATTCAAGGTGCCCACAACGCTTTATTCTTCAACCAAGGTCAGTGTTGCAATGCGGGTTCGCGGTTGTTTGTGGAAGAAAAATGTTACGACGAGTTTGTCGCTAAGAGTGTAGAAAGAGCCAAGCAACGTGTCGTTGGCAACCCCTTTGATAGTAATACTCAGCAAGGACCGCAGGTAGATAAAGACCAGTTCGACAAGGTGATGAGCTACATTGAGTCGGGTATGCGAGAAGGTGCCCAGATGTTATGTGGTGGTAATCAAGTTGGCGATCGCGGTTACTTCATTCAGCCGACTGTTTTTGCAGATGTTCGCAACTACATGAAGATTGCCCAAGAAGAAATCTTCGGTCCAGTGATGAGCATTATTAAGTTCAAAGACATCGACGAGGTAATTCATTTAGCTAACACCACAATGTACGGTCTTGCTGCCGGGGTGTGGACAAAGGACATTACCAAGGCTTTGGCGATCGCTAATAACGTCCGCGCCGGTACTGTTTGGGTGAATTGCTACCATGTGTTTGACGCTGCCGCACCCTTTGGCGGATTTAAGCAATCCGGAATGGGTCGTGAACTCGGTGAGTATTGTTTAGAGCATTACACCGAAATCAAAACCGTCACGGTGAAATTGTAATTATGACTTGCTAACGCTCTTGTGCCAGTTTAGCTTTAGCTTGTTGCCAAAGCGCTTCTAATTCATCCAAAGTGTAATCGGAAAGGGGGCGGTTAGCAAACGCCTCCATTTTTTGTAACCGTTGAATAAATCGCTGATTTGTACCTTGCAAAGCTTCGCTGGGGTCAAGATTATACCACCGCGCAAGTTGAATAATCGAAAATAGTAAATCGCCTAATTCCGCTTGTTGTTCTGCTGGTGTTTCTTGTTCTAAAGCTTGTTCAAATTCCGCCAACTCCTCATGAAACTTTGCCCAAACACCATCAATATTTTCCCACTCAAACCCAGCCGCAGCCGCTTTTTGGGAAATCTTCATTGCCGCTATCATCGGGGGAAGAGTCTTAGCATAACGACTGAGTTTAGCACTAAGTTTTTTATTATCAGGAGTTTCGCCTTTTTCTTCAGCTTTGATTTGTTCCCAATTTTGCCGCACTTCATCAATAGACGCGACATGTCGCGTCTCTACATCATTACCAAATACATGCGGATGACGACAAATCAATTTTTGGGAAATGCCTTGAGCGACTTCTTTCAGGGAAAATTGTTGATATTCGCTAGCAATTTGCGCTTGCAGTACTACCTGTAAAAGTAAATCTCCCAGTTCTTCAGCGATCGCATTCTTATCGCCACTTTTAATTGCGTCTACCACCTCATAAGCTTCTTCTATCACATAAGGTGTCAGCGTTTCGGGAGTTTGCGCCAAATCCCACGGACAACCACCCTCAGGCGATCGCAACTTTGCCACCACATCAATTAACTCTTGTAACGCCGCCAAAGTATCATTAGTCATTTTCCCCTAGTCCCCCTTGTCTTCCTTGTCCCCCTTGTCCCCCTCGTCCCCCCTGTCCCCCCTGTCCCCCTTCTCCCCGCTTTACGTTTCTTCATTTTCGCACGCGGCAGCAAACCTTGAACCCCTTGCTTTTGGAAACGCTTGTAAGCCGAACCGCCCCAATCGCTGAGAGAATGACTCATAGCACCGAGTTCCAACCCCAAAAATAGTGCTAGAAATTCGGTAGAATAAGAAGAAAGCGATCGCCCTACATTTTCACTTATATCTTGCCAATTCAAAGTTATATTTCCCAGCTTTGCACCAACTATCAAACCGAAAATTGACAAAATAAACAGCAAAGTCAAAAGATAAAGCACCCGCAGCGTTGTCCCGATTATCGGACCGTGAGAGAAAAAAGAACGATGCCGCAAACGTTTTTGATAAGGTAGCCAAATCCAGCGCAACCAACCCCAGCGCTGAAATTGACGCGAGTAAATATCTAAATCGGGACCAAACATCAACCCACCGAACATAAACCCACCAGCAACCAATAAAGTCAAGTTGCCGTTGCGAGTTTGCCAGAAGGCGATCGCCACAACAAACGGTAAAGCCCATAAAGTAATGCGATCGTGCGTCCGTCCAGAGGGCATAATGATTTTGGATTTTGGATTTTAGATTTTGGATTTGGGATTTGAGATTTGGGATTAAGCGATCGGCAAAATATTTCTCAAAAATAGTAGCGCGATTTGGAATAGTTTGCTATACTTTATAAATGTGAGTCAAAACGGGCGGTTAGCTCAGTTGGTAGAGCGCCTGCCTTACAAGCAGGATGTCATCAGTTCGAGTCTGGTACTGCCCATTTTTAATTTTCCTTAAATCAGAAAAAGCATCAAGTTTTACTTGATGCTTTTTTTGTATGATTACATGATTTTGGCTTGGTACTGTTGATTTTCAAAATCGGCATTTTCAAACGATTTAGAAGGATAGTCCATCTTTAATATGTCAGTGACTTATTTGCGTATGTATTACTATTTAAAACCATAGCAGGTTTGTGTTTTTTTGGTTTTGTCCAAAATTTTCGTCTTTATCCTCCTTGTTGCGTATCTGGTTTTTTGTCTTCGCCATATTGTATTTGATTACAAGGTCTATGACCTTCTCCTGGCTTTTCTTGCCACGTATCGTGCAAATTTGTATCATGATTTATATCTTCTGCAAACTTATTCTCTTCTCCTGCTGAGTTATCAGATCCACCTTGTTTGGTGTCAGCTTTGCGCAGTCTTATTGGTGATGGATGCAAGTTATTTTCATTTTCATTATTTTCCATGATTATGCTCCCTGATATTTTTTCAACTAAAATAGATGACGATAATTGTTCTGAAAAATAGCCCATTGAAGAAATTAGGACTTACGCATTTACAAAAATCTGATTATGTAAAGTGTCCCTATTTGTCTGCAAAGCTAAGTTAACTTGAAAAAGCTTTTCTTCTATTGTTAATAGGTGTCAGCCAAATCAAATTATGCACTTTTGGCAAAGTTCTTTGGAGAACCTGACAAACAGACAACGGTGCTGCTTGGCAAATTTTAATTTATACACACACTGGCTTATTTGTAAAGTATATAAGTCCGAGAAATAATTTATCTTTTAATTTCCTCACAAATATCAGCAGGAGCATTTGGATTAGTTTTGAGATAGTCACTCAACCAACTGCATCCACGATCTATAAATTTATCTAAGCTTAAGTTCTCTATATTCCATAGCAATGCTGTTTGGTCGTCACTACCAGTAACAAGCTTTTTATTATTAGGACTGAACTTAAGCGAGTTTACACTATTGTTATGCCCAAGGAGTGTATTAATTAACATCCCATCACGATTCCAAATCTTTACTGTCTGATCATCACTAGCCGTAGCAATCATTTGACCGTTGGGACTGAAGTCTAAACCGGAAATGGCAGCTGTATGACCTTTCAAAGTTCTTAAGAAACCACCATCTCTATTCCACAATTTCACAGTATTATCTTCACTAGAAGTAGCAATGACTTGACTATCAGGGCTGAAACGGATGCTATAGACTGATGCTGGATTATGTGCCTTCCAGTTAGGCAAGAAAGTTCCACTCAAGTTTGAAAGTTGGACTGTTCCATCTGTATCAGCGGAGGCAATAATATTACCATCTGTGCTAAAAATGACACTATAAATCCCAGTAATATTTATTTTGAGAGTTTTTAAAGGTTTTCCTTCTCGGCTCCAAAGTTTCACAGTTCCGTCTTGGCTGCTACTGGCAATTCTCTTGCCGTCTGGACTGAAATTGACATCAGTAACAGACTTTTTATGCCCTGCAAGTGTTTTAATTTCCTTTCCCTGCAAGTTCCATAATCTTACGGTTTTATCGTTACCGCCACTTGCAAGCATTTGACTATCAGGACTGAAACTAACGCTACCGACTGAATCACTATGTCCTGTGAGTGTTTTTAGTTCTTGTCCTTGCAAGTTCCAGAGTTTCACAGTTTTATCACCACTGGCAGTTGCAATCATGTTGCCATCTTTGTTGATGTCAACACTGTAGATTGAATCTTTATGCCCAGTAAAAGTAGTTAACCAGTCATTCAGTCGCCAAAGTTTAACCGTTTTGTCGTTACTGCTAGATGCAAGAATATTGCCATAATTGTTGAAACTAACGCTATTGACTAGACCTTGATGTCCCTGTAAGGTTTCTAAAAGTAAACCATCTCGACTACGCCATAGTTTCACTGTATTATCCCAACTAGCAGTAGCAATAATTTGACCATCAGGGCTGAACTTTATATCTCTGACCTTGTTTGAATGCCCTTTAAGAGTGACTTTTTTCTTAGTTTTTAAATCCCAAAGGATGGCTGTGTTATCGCTACTGGCAGAGGCAAGAGTTTTACCGTCAGGACTAAAACTAACATTAAATACTGAATTTTTATGTCCATTAAAGGTATCAATCAATTTACCTTGAGAATCCCAGAGTTTTACTGTATTGTCGTCACTACCCGTAGCAATCTTTCCATCACGACTAAAACTGACGCTGTACACTTCTCCATCATGAGCTTTCCATGTGTTTAGTAAATTACCATTTAGATTCCAAAGCTTGACTGTCTTATCTTCTCCAACCGTAGCAATGGTTTGACCATCAGGACTAAAACTAACACTCCAGATTACACCAAGTCCTTTTAAAGTTTTCAAAAGCTTTGCTTGACGATTCCAGAGTTTTGCAGTTCCATCTTGACTAGCAGTAGCAATCGTTTGACTGTCGGGACTGAAACTAACATCTACAACTGGTTGAGTATGACCTTTCAAGGTTACGAGTTCTTTTCCGTCTGCACTCCAAAGTTTTGCTGTATAATCGAAACTTGCAGTGGCAATTGTTTTACCATCAGGGCTAAATCTAACCTTCTGAACAAAGCCTAGGTGTTTTTCTAAAATATTGCTTTCTCTAACCCAGTAAGCTGCATTACTAACTACTTCCATTACTTTAAGTTGAAGTTTAGAGTCGTTTCTAAACCAAATAGAGCGCTTTAGCTGTCTTCCAGCTTTTAACGCATCTATTAAGGTATCAAATGAACTTCGATTTAATTGGAATTTTGCGTTTGAGGATGTTGTTAATGCTTGAATCTGACCTTCATCTGCATCTCTCCATTTAATTGCTGCAAAGATTGCAATTCCCGTGATGCAGATAAAAGATGCGATCGCTAGTCGAGTTATTTGCTTTTGAACTTTAATCTTTTCTCTAGTTCTTGCTACTTCTATTTCAGCTTTTGCCGCTGCTGCTTCAGTTGCCAATCGTTGCCGAATATCGCGCTGTTCTACCTCTTGGCTAGCAGCTAAAAATTGATAATCTAAATCTGTTAAACTTTGCATTGCGACCCAAGCTTGAGCATCTTGTAGCGCTTGTCCCCGCAATAAGCGTGACTCATCCTGACGCTGTGAGTCTACCCACGCATTAAGTAATTGAGCATAAGGACGCAGCTTTGCAAGTTGGCGATCGCACCATTCTTGATTAAATACTTCCTTATATATGCGGTTATAAATTCGCAGCTTACCATCGCGCTTCACTACCAATCCTGTCAACCGCAGTTCAGTTTGTTCAACACTATCATCGGCTATTATTTCTTCTTGTTGCAAAATTTTCTGACACAATCCTAATAACCTGCCGCTACGCTGTTCACTACTTTGGAGTATTCTATGTGTAATTGTTTTCAAATGCTCTGGTTCATCCTGCGTTTCCCAATTTTTAATAATCCGCTTTTTTACTAAATCAGCAATTAACGATTGGCTATCACCAATCCCCAATTCGTATTTCCCAGTCTTGACTAACTTACAAACTTTTTGTGTTAAAAATGGCTGTCCTCCTGTCCAGTACAGCACTGCTTCCATCAACGTTTGCGGATGTCCTACCGTCGTTAATCCCCGCGCTAACGGTTGTGCTTCCTCAAGCTGGAAACCAGTTAAATCAATTGCCCGACCAATATTAAAAGGTGTCCGTCTCTTATCTTGAATCAAATCTGAAGGTGTAGATACTCCCAATATTGCAAAGGTGAGACGACGATAAGCGGGGTTGTCTGCTCGACGGTTGTAGCAGTCGCGGATTACCGCAAAAAAATCATCAGGATTAAACCCAAGGCTGAGAATACTATCAATTTCATCAAGAAAAATAACAATATCTGTAACAACTAATTTCAGCAGTACTTTATGAATAAAATTATTCAACTTTTGAACTGGTGATAATAAATGGTTATCAGTCCACCATGTATCTAAATCAAAAATGGGGTAAAGATTGAAGCTGCCAATTAGTGTATCTATTACGCCAGCATACCACTGTTCAGGTGTAATATCTGCCGTACCAATTGAGGTAATATCAATTACTGCACAAGCAATTTCTTCTTGTTGCAACTGTTGCATTACCTGCACGCGCAAACTAGATTTACCCATTTGCCGAGAATTGAGAACATAACAAAACTCTCCCGCTTTCAAATGCTTGTAAAGGTCTTCATCAGCTTGTCGTCGAACGTAGGTGAGAGACTCAATTGGTAAACTACCCCCAACTTGATATTCATAAGTTGAAGCTGATTCTCGCGTCATCTGTTTTGCCTAAGGAAAAATGAAAATTTTTCGGAATTTTCTTAACCACCATTAAATCGACAATTTTAATTTAGAGTATTTTCAGACACGCTAATGTTAATTTTTACTTACAACACCCTAGAAGGGTGTCGCTATACGTACAAAGCCTGCCTTCGCAGGCTATGGAAATTTTAGCCTGCGAAGGCAGGCTTTGTTTGTGTAGCCCCAGGCTTCCAGCCTGAGGGCGTATATTTGCGCTTGCTCAGATTAAAATTAAGGAAAGTTCATGCTTGTTTTCACTTTATTATGCAGACACCATAAGCAGCGCGAAAAAGTAATGCAAAACCTCTATGAAACTGACTTCTACGCTTGGACTCAAAAACAAGCTAACCTGCTTCGTCATCAGCAATGGAATCAGCTTGACTTGTCCAATTTAATCGAGGAAATTGAATCTTTGGGTAAACAGCAACGTGCTGAACTGCGAAATCGTTGGAGTATCTTAATAGCACATTTACTAAAATGGGAATATCAGCCCGAAAAACGAAATCGTAGTTGGTTAAATACGATTCGCATACAGCGTATAGATACGTTGGAATTACTTGCAGAAAATCCCAGTCTCAAACCTTATTTGCAAGAAGTTCTCCAAAAAGCTTATATCAAAGCAATTTTACTAGCTTCTGGAGAAACATTTCCGCAAGATTGTCCGTACACAGTGGAGGATATATTAAGCGATCGCTTTTATCCAGGTTCACCCGCCACAGATGAGATAATGGAATAATAGCCATCGCCTATGGCGGGCGCAAAGCGCCATCGCACTCATAGATGAATACACCACAAGATGCACGACAATTCGCACCAGCAACTCAACGCAACCGCGAAGTTATCCTAGAAATACTTTTACAAGTTCTACCTGCCAGTGGCACTATCTTGGAAATAGCCAGCGGTACTGGGGAACATGCAGTATATTTTGCCCCACACCTCAAACCTCGCAAATGGCTGCCAACAGATCCTAATCCGCGATCGCTAGCTAGCATTACTGCCTGGATTGCACATTCACCATCGGATAATCTTTATCAGCCTGTAGATTTAGATGCAACTGCCCCACACTGGATTTTACCAGATACCGCGCCAATTACAGCTATAGTCAATATTAATATGATTCACATTTCTCCGATGAACGCTTGCTTGGGACTGATGGTTGGATGCGATCGCATTCTACGACCAGGCGGCATCCTTTATTTATATGGTCCCTTCAAACAAAACGGAGAACATACCTCACCAAGTAATGCAGCTTTTGACACTTCTTTACGCGCACAAAACCCAAGCTGGGGTGTACGTGACTTAGATGACGTTGTAGCAGCGGCAAAAGCCCAAAATCTCCACTTGATAAATACTTACCAAATGCCAGCCAATAACCTATCGGTAGTCTTTCAACATGGTGAATAATGGAGGTTAGCGGACTCGAACCGCTGACATCCTGCTTGCAAAGCAGGCGCTCTACCAACTGAGCTAAACCCCCATAAAATGAAAAAAGCAGGTAATACAATTTTGGATTTTAGATTTTTGATTGAGAAAACCTTACCATTAGGTAGCTTCAACAATCGAATACCAAGAATCAAACAAAATTGTGTAAATTCAACTGCTGGACTTATATTAACACACATTATTTTTTTCCGAAAGGGGGACGAAGAAATAAATGATATTAGTTGTAACATTCTATAAATTTGTCAGCTTGCCAGATTTTGCTGAAAAACAAAGCATTCTGCTGTCTTACTGTCAAGCACAAGAAGTTAAGGGAACGATTTTGCTAGCAAAAGAAGGCATTAACGGTACAATTGCGGGTTTGCCTGACAGCGTTGAGTCAGTTTTATCCTTTCTGCGTGCCGATTTGCGTTTGGCAGACTTAGAACATAAAGAATCTTATACTGACACACCGCCATTTGAGCGAATGAAAGTGCGCTTAAAGCCAGAAATTGTCACTTTGGGTTTGCCAGAAGTTGACCCAAATCAGCAAGTCGGCACTTATATCAGTCCTCAGGATTGGAATGACCTAATTAGCGATCCAGAAGTTACCGTGATTGATACTCGCAACGATTATGAAGTAGATATCGGTACTTTCCCAAGAGCGCAAAATCCGCAAACTGAAACATTCCGGCAATTTCCCGATTATGTTCGCGACCACCTCGACCCCTCGAAACACAAAAAGGTAGCACTATTTTGTACTGGCGGAATTCGTTGCGAAAAAGCTTCTTCTTTCTTGCTTGCTCAAGGCTTTGAGCAAGTATATCATCTCAAAGGTGGCATTCTCAAGTATTTAGAAGAAGTTCCCACCGAAGAAAGCTTGTGGGAAGGGGAATGTTTTGTCTTTGATGAACGAGTTGCCGTCCGTCACAACTTGGAGGAAGGAACTTACGAAAAGTGTGTTAGTTGCGGACATCCAATTTCTGAGTCAGATAAAGCTTCCCCAAAATATGAATTAGGCATTTCTTGCCCACACTGTTTTGATAGCCTCACTGAGGATAAAAAATTACGAATGCAGCAGAAGCAGCGCCAGTTAGAATTAGCTAAGAAGAGGACTGAGGAAGCTTTAACGCCAAAGTCAAACCATCAGCGATCGGTACTAAGCTAAGAGTAATTCGGGAGTCTTGATGTAGCTTTTGATTGAGGGCGCGAATAGTGTTAGTTCTGTTGTCTTGCACTTGGGCATCGGCGACGCGCCCTGACGATAGTACATTATCGATCGCTATCAATCCGCCCGGACGCACTAATTGTAATGCTCGTTCATAATAACCGTCATAGCTGCTTTTGTCGGCATCGATGAAAGCAAAATCAAAAGTTTCCGCTTCTCCATCTGCCAGCAATCGATCTAAAGTATCCATTGCCGGAGCGATGTGCAAATCAATTTTATCAGCCACACCTGCTTGCTGCCAATAACGGCGAGCGATCGCAGTATACTCTTCACTGACATCACAAGCAACAACCTTACCGGATGGTGGTAACGCCAATGCAACTATCAGCGAACTGTACCCCGTAAATACCCCTACTTCTAAAGTTTTATTTGCACCCATCAACTGCACCAGCAACGCCATAAATTGTCCCTGTTCGGGAGAAATTTGCATTTGTGAAAGTGGATGTTGGTTAGTTTCTTGGCGTAGTTGCTGTAGAATTTCTGGTTCTCGCAGAGATACTGACAGCAAGTATTCATAAATATGTTGTTCTAGTCCTAGAGTTTGTTTTGTCATGATGAATGCGATCTGCCTTTGGCAGCAACGTTTCGTTATCGCTTTTCCTTACACTTTACAGAATTTCCCTGCGTTCAGCACACTGAAACTGCATAAACTAAACTGCAACCAGCCTATAAGAACCTAGAACCGCTCTACTGCGTACAAGAGCGAAAACTAGCCAGAGCCATTATACAATCATAATTGAGAGAATTTTGCATGAATAACCCAACTTCAATAGCTGAAATTGACCTCAAGCCGATTCCAGGAAAAAGATATTGGAACTGCGATCGCGAATGGCGAGAAGAGTTTATCTACTTTATGATGGTCGATCGCTTTCACGACGACAAAAACCGCACACCAGTAAACACACCTGCAAGATCGACCGGCGCTGGTACCCAGGAACAACTAAAGAAATTCTGCGGTGGTACCATCAAAGGTATTGAGAACAACTTAGATTACATCAAAAACTTAGGTTGCACAGCTTTGTGGTTAAGCCCAATCTTTGAAAACAACAACGACCCAGATAAATACCACGGCTACTCAATTCAAAACTATCTCGATATCGACCCGCGTTTTGGCACCAAACAAGACCTCATCGACTTAGTAGAGGCAGCCCATTCTAGAAAGATGCGAGTATTTCTCGATGTAGTAGTCAATCATTCAGGCGATAATTGGTCTTATCCAGGTGATTTTCCCTACTATTATTCCAACGATCAACAATTTCCTTTAGGCGAATGGAGACGAGAAGACCGACCAATCCCCAGCGAATTAAGAAACCCTAACTATTATCATCGCCGAGGTGAAATTAAAAATTGGGATGCTTATCCAGAAACTCAACACGGCGATTTCTTTTCACTAAAAGGCTTCAATAATGAAGACGATCCCGATGGTCTGAAACTTCAGGATGTTCTTATTAAAGCTCATTGTTACTGGATGCGCGAAGCTGATATTGACGGCTTTCGCATGGATGCTGTCAAACATATGGGTGAAGTCGCAGTTTCGCGCTTTTGTTCAGAAATTCGCGAATATGCTTACCGATTGGGTAAACGCTGGTTTTTCTTGTATGGTGAATTAGTCGGCGGTGATGATGCGATTAACCGTTACACCGGTCCAAATACTCCAACCCAAGTTGATAGTAAAACCGTTTATTTTGGACTTACATCAGTATTAGATTTTCCCCTTTACTGGACTTTACCAAGTGCAATCAAAGGAATGACTTCTCCCAGCGGTTTAATTAAGCGTTATGATGACTTGAGAGGTCATGCATTAACTCGCGGTGAATTAGGACGTTACCTAGTCACATTTGTTGATAATCACGACCAGATAGGACAAGATTATAAGCGGAGATTTGCCGCAGACTCCCCAGATAAGCAAGTAATTGCAGGTATTGGCTATTTGCTGTGTGCGATGGGGACACCTTGCATTTATTATGGTACTGAGCAAGGATTTTCCGGCAAAGGAAATGGAGATGAGTTTATCCGAGAGGCGATGTTCAACCTTGAGGATTCAAAACAAAGCTATCTCAATCCAAACTGCAATATTTACCAAGAAATTGCCAAAATCGCCCAACTATTTCAAACAAGAGAACCACTGCGTTTCGGTCGCATGTACTTCCGGGAAATTTCTGGTAATGGGCGTGATTTTGGCTTACCTCAAAATCAACCTTGCACTTTAGCTTTTTCTCGCATTCTTGCTGATGAAGAGATTTTAACTGCTTACAATACATCTACCACAGAACGAAGACAAGATTTCGTAATTGTAGACAATAGCATCCACAAAAGTGGCGACACAATGAAGTTTCTTTACGGTCAACAAGAAAGCGTTACTGTACAAAAGCATCCAGACTCAAGTAATCCATCATTATGCGTCAAACTTGATTTAGAACCAATGCAGTTTGTTATTCTGCAATATAGCAATTCTCGGTTACGTGAGGTACACCCGTAGGGGCACGGCACTGCCGTGCCCCTACACGCGACGATATAATGTTGTACCGCATCTGAATGGGAACTGCTATAATATCTTCTTTCATTCGTAGTGAGGACTTTAGTCCTCATCTTATTAGAAAGGACTGAAGTCCTTACTACGATATGTTATTTCATTCGTAGTGAGGACTTTAGTACTCATCTTATAAGAGAAGGACTGAAGTCCTTACTACGTAGCTTTACATAAAAGCTGTCAGATTTTCCGTAATAACTCTTAGTTTTTCTCAAAAGTAGACTTTTACATTCATTATATATTGATGATTTATTTAATTTAACTTACTTTTTTAACTGTTTCTTAAGGATATAAAAGTAATGTAATCTTTAGGAATCAAAAAATGTTATTTAAAAAGAGTATTCTTTTCCTTTTAACTACAGCCACAATGCTAACTACATCAACTATAGCAATGGCTGATTCATTAATTAGTAATGGTGGTGGTGGCGATTATAAATATCAACTTTGGCGAACCACTGATAACACTCAATATTACATCAAAATTTGGAGCCGCAAATCAGATCCAAATAGCGCACCTCTACATACTACCCATACTTTTGAATCTAGTCGTGATGCTCTAGATTATTTCGATTGTAATTACGCTAACAAGTCCTTACCTTCTTGTCCGCGCTAACAAAAATTAAATATATAGCAGCTTTAGAAACCCGGTAACTCCTGCGAAACCGGGTTTCTGGGTATCGTGGATTGCTACAGGCAAATCATTATAAAGGTAGATGTAAGAATCTTGCATCTACCTTTATCATTACAAAATTAAATTTAGTAACAATCTGTTTATAAATCGATACAAAAAAATTGTGTATGGCAAAAAAGCATTGATTGTATGTAATTTCGTCAGAAGTACGTGAGTATTTTGATTGTTAAGAGACATTTTTATCTGAAATTAGATATGATTACTTTCTAAAATAAGTAAAATAACATACAAAACATTTGTGACTTTGGGGGTATGATGAGCCGTCCAATAATTCTTGGAATCGTTGGTGATAGTGCAGCAGGTAAGACAACACTGACTAAAGGAATTGCTCAGGTACTAGGAACCGAGAATGTGACGATCATCTGTACTGATGATTATCACCGTTACGATCGCACGCAACGATCTGAAATCGGTATCACAGCTTTACATCCTGACTGCAACTATCTTGATATAATGCAGCATCACCTGTCTCAACTGCGGATAGGACAGCCAATTCTCAAGCCAATTTACAGCCACACAACCGGCACCTTTGAACCGCCAGTATATATCAAACCTGCTAAATTCGTGATTATTGAGGGATTGCTTGGTTATTCAACTCGTGGTGCCAGAGATTGCTATGATGTAAAAGTTTACTTAGCACCTCCAGAATCGCTACGCGCTGAGTGGAAAGTCAAGCGGGATACGCAAAAGCGCGGCTACACTGAAGAACAAGTGCTGGCAGAATTAGATAAGCGCGAACCAGATTCAGAGCAGTTTATCCGTCCCCAGCGGCAATGGTCTGATATAGTAGTTAGTTTCTATCCGTCGAGTGAAGATGAAGACCAGGCAAACGGACACTTGAATGTGCGCTTGGTACTGCGTCCGACAATTCCCCATCCGGATTTTACTGAGATTATTAAATTTGGCAATGGTAATTCTAACTCAGCGATTCGTTTGGGATTAGATCGAGATATGGGTAAACCTGTTGATGTTTTAGAAGTTGACGGTCATGCAACTTTGGAACAAGTTAATAAATTAGAGCAGCTGATTTGTTCTGATATGCCTCATTTAAAAAGTATATGCGATCGCGAAAGCAATCCAGAGTTAGGTAAAATAGCCGGTACAACCGACGAAACACTCCAAAGTTACCCGCTTGCTCTCACCCAGTTGCTGATTACTTACCATATGCTCAAAGCAACCCAAATCCACCACTAATCTTAGCTTCTTTATGAAGCTAATATTTCGATAACCAGAGAAAATTGACCAAAATTAAAGATTTTGTCAAATCACAATGGTTTGGAGAGCAAACAAGAGATAACTAGAGATAGGTTCATCTATCTCCAGTATATTCTCTATATGACCTACTGCCTCAGAGTTGCCGATATACCAACCAGTGAACGTCCGCGAGAACGGTTAATGACACATGGAGCGAAAATTTTAGCCACAGCGGAGTTAATTGCAATTTTACTAGGTACTGGTCAAGGACAGGGAAAATTATCAGCGATCGGTTTGGGGCAATATATTCTACATGAATTGGCAAAATGCGATCGCGACCCTTTAGCAGTATTGCGAGAAGTTACCCCCGCTGAGTTAATGCAAATACCTGGTATTGGTCCTGCCAAGGCGACTACCATTTTAGCAGCAGTTGAACTAGGTAAACGAGCTTTTCAATCTCGCCCTTTAGACCGTACTCCAATTGATAGTCCAGTTGCGGCAGCAGCGGCTTTGAGTCAAGATTTAATGTGGCAAACTCAAGAACGTTTTGCAGTACTTTTATTAGACGTGAAAAATTGTTTGCTGGGGACGCAAGTTATTACCATCGGTACTGCCACAGAAACTTTAGCACCTCCCCGCGAGATTTTTCGCGAAGTCATTCGTCATGGGGCAACGCGGGTGATAGTAGCGCACAATCATCCTTCTGGTAATGTTGAACCCAGTCAGGCTGATATCGACTTGACACGCCAATTATTAGCCGGAGCGCAGTTTTTAGGCATTCCGCTGTTAGATCATATTATATTAGGCGATGGCAATCACCAAAGTCTGCGAGAAATTACAGCTTTGTGGGAGGACTATCCACAGGGCGATTAATAATTATTAATTCATAATTTATAATTCATAATTATGTACTTGAGGGATTTAAACCCCCGATGTGACAGGAAAGCCCGACGAGGCACCGGGTACAAACCCTTTTTAATTATGAATTATAAATTAATAATTATTAATCGCCCAAGATATAGTCGATAGGTTCAGATTCTCGACTTTTTGAAGAAGTAGGGAAGCTTGTGCGTTACAGATTGTTATATATGCATAAAGGATGATGTTTTTATCATTTCTTTTTGTAGATGCCATAAATCTTTACTATTTTTATCCTTAAAGTGCATAACCTGATTTGATTTATTTCTATATCTGTATCAGAATGCATTTTAGTTAGCTTTGGGGAATCTCCCCAAAGACAAACGGAGTGGAAAACAATTATGCGTTGCCCTTCCGGTACGAGTGTAGAGACAATACCCTGCGGGAAGCCTTCGGCTACATGAATTGTCCCTACGACGCAGGACACTCCTATGTCTGAAGAATACAGTTTCTCACAAAATGCAAAAAACTGCACGCAAACTCAACATCTCAAAGGAGAAAAAACATGTCTAAGAATACGAATGATTTGCCGATCAATGATTTAGAAAAAGCAGGATTATCTAGCAATGAAAAGAAATCCTTGCCTCCAAGTTCTTTCCAAAATCCCTTTTCCGTCGCATGGTCGAAGTTGGTTGATTTGATTGATGCTGCCCTAGCCAGCAAGCCAGAAACATCAGAAAATTCTCAACAAGAGCAACACGAACCAGATCCAATTAGAATGCACCAGTTCTATTCTCGCTTCACAGATCGGGTTGATCCTTCGCTCTACTACACCATATTCTCTCCCTACGACAGGTTTTAAAACCAACTAAGGCAAGGGGAAGCTTTCTTCACTACCGTCGCTTCCCCTGTTAAAAGTTGCTATTTGCGCTCTAAATATGTTAAAATAATAAATCTTGCTTGGGCGATTAGCACAGGGGTAGCGCACATCTATCTAATATTTGAAGCTTTAAATTATACAAATATAAAACTAAGTAAACTACTTTTAGGTGTCGAAGAGTGTAAATTTAATTACAACATAAAACTGGCACAGACAGTGATTAAAAATATCGATTGTGCTTGCTGCAACGTGTCGATATGTTTGTTGTCACCAGAGCGCGAAGCGCAAGTTCTGAACCCAGTCTAAATTGCGTTGTTACACTAAATGTTGATATCAAAGGTAAACCTGTAGCGATCGCCCAACATGAGGCTAAATCTATTAGCGGAATTATCAGGCATTGCATAATTTGATGATGTTGACACCCATTGAAAATAAAGAAGCAAATAAGCTTAATTTTAACTTCCTAAGTAGGTTGATTCACATAAATGAAGTTTTGTCAATACTTAAATAATACCTAATAAAATTAGGTTTTCAAAGAAAAATAAAACTTATCAAATTACCTTTAAGCGTCAGGGATTGTAAAGATGAATACACGATTATGGTATGGGTGTTGGTTGAAGATAGGAATTGTGCTGGCAGCAACGAGCGGATATCTTTGCAGTCAGAGGGCGATCGCCCAAATAGTTCCCGATCGCACATTAGGTGGAGAAAGTTCGATTGTTACACCGAATGTTGATATTAAGGGTGTACCGAGCGATCGCATAGATGCAGGGGCGATTCGCGGTGCTAATTTATTCCATAGTTTTCAGGAATTTAATATCAGGGAAGGACGAGGAGCTTATTTCAGCAACCCGACTGGAGTTGAGAATATTTTTAGTCGGGTGACGGGGACAAATGCCTCAAATATTTTTGGGAAACTTGGTGTACTGGGTAATGCAAACTTGTTTTTGCTCAACCCCAACGGAATTATTTTTGGTCCCAACGCTTCGTTAGATATTAATGGTTCGTTTTCAGCGAGTACGGGGAACAGTTTTAATTTTGGCGATGAGAAATTTAGCGCCACAAATCCCACAAATGCGCCATTACTATCAGTGAAAGTGCCTTTGGGAGTGCAATTTAATCAAAATCAGCCAAGTGTGATCGCTAATTCCGGGAATCTTTCGGTGGGGACAGGGCAAAACCTGAATTTGATAGGAGGAACGGTAGTTAGTACCGGGCAGTTATCAGCACCGTCCGGGCAGGTTGCTGTTGTAGCAGTGCCAGGTGGGAGTGTGGTGAATTTGAGTCCATCAGGACAATTTTTAAATGTTGAGACTTCATCACCTGTAGCGAGTGTAGGTTCATCTTCTTTGAGTGAGTTACTAACAAGCGTTGATGAGCGATCGCGTCCAGGGTTAACGGTGAACAGCAACGGACAAGTTGAGTTGACAGGATCTGGCTTGCCTGTCGTGGATGGTGATGTGGTAGCGCGGAATGTCACCGCACAGACTGCAACACTCACAGCGAATAATAATTTAACGCTGATAGAGAGTCAGCTAGGTACAACTGGTGATTTGAATTTATTAGCAGGGGATACAGTGCGGGTGCGCGATAGTGTGGCAAATCCCTTTGTCGCGCAAGCTGGGGGAAAGTTATTAGTTCAGGGTAGGCAAGGAGTTGATATTTTTGCCTTGAATAATTCCTCCAGTGGACTTGTTTCGGGAGGGGATATGGTGTTGCGATCGCTTAACACTGTGGGAGGCGATGCTCACTACTGGGCTGGGGGAAATTTTCGGATTGAGCAAATGGATGGGAGTTTAGGAGGTTTGTTTAGTCCTTATGACCCAATTATTCGAGCTAGTGGAGATGTTAGTTTTCAAAGCTACACAGGAGGTTCGCTGCACATTCTCGCCGGAGGAAGTGTAACTATACCTGGTACGGTTACGATTACGGGTGCAGATGGAACGAATGGACTTGTTGAAACAGTATTAACCCAAGTTGCGGGTTATCAAATTCTAGGTTTTTGCATCCGTCGATTCATGCGATCGCGAAACGATGACTTGTTAGTTCGCGTACCACAAGTTGGGGTTGCGCTACGCGCAACCCCAACTTCGACTGAATCAAAAATGCAATTACTGAATCGGTTTAGAGTATCATAATTTGCTTATTCCATAAAT